>JAISPY010000283.1 GCA_031274565.1 Treponema sp. | reverse complement strand
CCAGGAATCTTTTGAGGTTACTCCGCATACCCTACTATACCATACCAGGACCAACGCCGCTAGATAAGGATAATCGACAGGGCGAGGGCACATAACAATTTTTGTCCACGAATTACACGAATTAAGCAGTGGAATCACGTTCTAAAATCCGTTACATCCGCGTAATCGGTGGATTTTTTATCGTTATATCCGCTCATTTTTGCGCATTAAGCACAGTGGTTCTTCCATAATTCGCGTTAATTCGCGTCATTCGCGGACTCTTTTGTTTATATGCGCCGGCCCTGGCTATCCGGTTTGCGGGACTTGCCAAAGACCCGGAAAAAGGGTAAATCTTAGTAGTAGTAGCGAAAAAATATAAAATTTGATGTATAGAGGTGCGAGAGAACATGCGTATTAGGGCAAACGGAAAAGTGCTTGAACTATCGGGAACCATGCCCGTAACCCAATTGCTCGCTGAAGCCCAGGTGGAAATGCCCGACTATGTGAGCGTTCAGCTTAATGAGGTGATGCTCCTGAGGTCGGATTTTGACCAAACCCTGGTACAAGAAGGGGATGAGGTGGAATTCCTCTATTTTATGGGGGGCGGTTTCCTATGGTGAAGTTATCCCCAGAACATCAGGCGGCTATGGTGGCCCATGCCCTGGCAGGGCTTCCCAACGAAGCCTGTGGCCTCTTGGCCGGGGAAGTGCGGGGGGATGAAAAGGTGGTCGAGCAGGTGTACTGTCTCAGAAACCTCGATGAAAGCCCAGAGCATTTCTCCATGGCCCCGGAGGAGCAGTTCAAGGCGGTTAAGGACATGCGGAAAAACAGCCTGGTCCTTTTGGGGAACTTCCACAGCCACCCGGCAAGTCCCGCCCGTCCGTCGGCGGAGGACATTCGCCTCGCCTTTGACCCCGCCTTGAGCTACTTGATCATTTCTCTGCAAGCAGCGGAACCGGTTTTGAAAAGTTTTCGGATTCGGAACGGCGTGGTCTCAGAAGAAACGGTGCAGGTATAAGGTGCCTTATTTCCCGTTGTTTATGGATCTTACCGGGAAGGAGTGCATTATCGTGGGGGGTGGGAAAGTAGCAGCGCGAAAGACCCAGGTCCTTCTGGATTTTGGGGCCTTGGTTACGGCTCTGGATCCGGATCCCTGCGAGTCTATGAGGACCCTTTCCCAGAAGGGGGCGCTTACCCTGCGGTTCCGTGCCTATAGCGGCCCAGGGGATCTCCAGGTGGCAGCCCTGGTCATTGCTGCCACGGATAGGGGGGAACTGAACCGGGCAGTAGCCCAGGATGCCCGGAATGGGGGAATCTTGGTAAATGTGGTGGACGATCCTGAAGGGTGTACCTTCTTTTTCCCAGCCTTAGTACGGCGGGGTGAACTGGTAGCGGGGATTTCCACCTCCGGCTCCTGTCCCCGGTTTTCGGCTCGACTGCGGGAACAGTTGGATGCAATCTTACCGCCGAACCTGGGAGCAGCCCTGGAGCTGCTGAGGAGCGAACGATCGCGTGTACCGGGAGTCGAGCGGATAGAACGGCTTGATAGCGTCATTACGCCGCTCCTGGCCGAAATTTTTTCTCCGTTGTATCGGTAGAAACCCCCTTGAACATTACCGTAAAATTTGCTATAGTAAATGCAAGTATTTGGTGAAGATATCGTTGTTATCGATCTTTATTAATTCTTTATTATTTTTTTTACTGAAATGGAGGTTTAGTATGAAGCGAATTTTTGTAAGTATCGCTTTCTGCATTGCGGTGGTAACGGTCATGCCGCTCGTGGCTCAAGAGGAGTCTGGCGGAGGGAACCCCTACTATTATGTCAATGTTCCTATCGAACGGATCTATGCGTACCGGAAAGGCTATGTGGTTACCTATCGGACGGGCGTTATCGAGACCGGATTGGCCAATCTCTATCTTCCCATCGACTGGTTCTCAGATGGTTCTCGGGTGGAAGCGAGCGCGCCGCCCAAGGGAGAGGTTATCCTCTTGGGCCCTGGAACTTCATGGCCCTATCTGGCGATATATTACAAAGACGGGGAATTCAGCCATGTCCGTCTCTATATACGCCGGGATCGCAGCCACGAGAGCTGGGGGGGTATTCCCTTGACCGTCAATATTGATGATCGGTTTGAGGGGGTGGAGGACGTTAAACTCGTCTATTAATGCTCCCTGAAGAACTGTACGCTATCCAGGAAGCTATCCGGAATGAATCGCTGGACGGGTGGATTTTTACGAATTATTACCACCGGGATAGGCTTTCCGATGGGATCCTGGGTATTTCTGGAGAAGCAACGAATTCCCGGCCGTGGGTATATGCGGTTCCTGCCCAGGGGAATCCTGTAAAGGTCGTCCACGCTATTGAAGCGGGGTTACTCGCAGCGCTTCCGGGGAGTACCCGGGTATACCTGAGCCGGGATAGTTTTATTGCCGCCTTATGCCCCTTGGCCCATAAGCGCTGGGGGGCGCACCTTTCTGAAACCTTGCCTGCTATTTCCTATCTTGATGGGGGAACCGCGTTGCTCTTTGAGAAAATCGGTATGACCCTGGTTTCTGCCGCAGGTTTGGTCCAACGGTTCAAAGGCCTGCTGGATCCTCAGGGCATAGCGGCCCACGAGCGTGCGGCGGAGGCCCTCTATGACATCGTAGGGATTGCTTGGGAACAGGTGCAGAAAAGCTATGCTGATCAGAAGACCATCACCGAAGGGGATATTCGGGGGGTATTGTTGGAGGAGTTTCACCGGCGGAAGCTCGTAACGGATCATCCTCCCCTGGTCGCGGCCGGGGTACATTCGGGAAATCCCCATTATGATTTCTCCGGGTCCGGTGCGGCCCTGCAAGAAGGCGATGTGGTGCAGCTTGACCTCTGGGCAAAGGAACCGGGAGCCAAGGGCATATACGCGGATATTTCCTGGGTAGGGGTCTTGGGGACGGTGGTTCCAGATGAGGTTGCACGGGTCTTCGCGGACCTGGTAAGCGCCCGGGAAGGGGCGTACCGGTTTATTGCCACGGAATTCGCCGCGGGCAGGCCAGTATCCGGGGCCCAGGTGGATAGCACCACCCGGGGGCTTTTGACCGATTTAGGATACGCTCAGGCCCTGAAACATCGCACAGGCCACGGCATTGATACGGAATGTCACGGATCCGGGGTGAATATGGATTCGGTGGAATTTCCCGATTCACGGCTGCTCTTGGAAGGCTCCTGTTTTTCCTTGGAACCGGGGATTTATTTTGCCGGTTTCGGCCTGCGAACCGAAATTGACGTTTATATTCTGCAGGGAAAGCCGGTCATTTCCGGGAAAGACCGCCAATGGGCCGTACTCACGACGTGATACCGATTCTTTCCATACCTAATAGCCGTAGAGTAGTAAGCGCATACTGAGTACAGGGAGGAAATACCTATGGCGATTCCGGTGGCGGTTCCCCACGCATTGCTTGATTTTATCAAAAAGGGGAACAAATTTCTGGTAGTGGGGCATAAAGAGCCGGATGGCGACTGTCTAGGCAGTCAACTTGCCCTGAGCAGTGTATTACAGCGGCTCGGCAAAGAGGCCATACTCTGTTCCGCAGGTCCCTTTAAGCGCCCCGAAGTACAAGCCTATCAGGACCGCTTCACCGCTCATATCGGCGCGCCAGAACGGGAAGGCGCCCGGGTGTTCATACTGGATTGCGCGGCCCCTTCCCGTACCGGTGATCTCCACGCGGCATTGGAAGGGCTTCCTACGGCGATCATCGATCATCATGCCGCACGAGCCGAAGGATCCTCGGATCTGCTCTATCTTGATCCCGCTGCGCCTTCGGTAACGTTTATGATCTTGGGGCTTATTGAAGCGTTGGGCTTGCAGCCCACCAAAGAAGAAGCGGAATACCTCTTGTTCGGCCTCTGTACGGACACGGGTTTTTTCCGTCATAGTGACGAGCGGAGTGCGGAGACCTTTGCCTATACGGCGCGGCTTATCCGCGCGGGCGCCAGTCCTAAGCGGATATTCCAGCGCATGCATGGGGGGAAGAGTCTCAATTCCCGGTTCCTTATGGGAATCCTACTTTCCCGGGTCCAGGCTTACTTTGGGGGAACCCTGCTCCTCACCACCGAAGCCTATGAGGAAACCCAGCGCTTCGGTATGGAGGGCCGGGATTCGGATACCCTGTATCAGGTGCTCCAAGAGGTGAGCGGGGTGGAGGCCATCGTGATCATCCGGCAAGAAAATCCAGAGCAGTGTACCGTAGGGCTTCGTTCCTTGGATAGGGTTAATGTGGCGGAAATTGCCGCTCAATTTGGAGGAGGCGGACATAAGAACGCCGCAGGGTGCAGCATCCCCGGGACCATTGCAAGCGTACAGCCGCACATCATCAAAGCCTTTGCGGAAAAGCTTGAAGCAGGGGAGGCCGCTCCCTGAGGACCCGGTAGGAAGAAGTCCGGGAATAGCCTGGGGATGCAGGAGCGATGATGAGGATAGCGATCGGAGATGTGCATGGCAGGAATGCTTGGAAGCGGTATATCGACCGGGATTTTACCGAGTTCTATATCCTGGGGGATTATTTCGATAGTTTTTCCGTCCCCTTTACCTGGCAATACCGGAACTTTAGAGAACTGTGCGCCGCTGCCCGGGAGGATTCGCGCATCAAGTTATGTCTGGGGAATCATGATTATCACTATTTGAGCCGTATTGATCCTGATGAGCGGTATTCGGGGTTTCAGGATCGGCATTACCGGGCTATCAACGAACTCCTGGAACAAAATATGGATTTACTGCGGGTGATCTATGTAACCGCTGATAAGTACCTTATATCCCATGCGGGGGTCTCGAACACCTTCATGGAAAAAATGAAGGCCCGGGGCGTGGAAGGCATCGAGCGGATAGACCCGGCCTTTATCCAAGACCGTACCATCCTTGGCTTCGACGGCTTTGACCAGTACGGGGACGATCCGAGCCAAAGCCCCATCTGGATTAGGCCCGCTTCACTGAGCGTGGATCCCTTGCCGGACTACAACCAAATCATAGGCCATACTCAGATGGAGCGTATCAAAATCATCACCGTGGGGGATATACGCCTGAGCTGTATTGATACGGGTAACCGTATGTCCCTATACGAATTTTGACCTCCGTGCAACAGCATCCACGGCTATGAAAAAAGTCAAGCAATTTCTGTAAGAATTGCCACACTATGCTGACCGGGTAAAAAATTTTGTAACCCTTCATCGAGTTTATCATAAAACAACTTAACAAAGATAGTGGTACAGGGGTAAAAACAGAAACAGGGAGCCCAAGAAGGCCATAAAAAACACGAAAGAACCCCGTTTTCCCTGGAACAAATCGACAAAATAATAGAGGCAATTCCAAAATGTCAGATTTTGGAACTAGCTCAATAGTCCATGAATTACCGCACTGTCCGCACTGTGACGGCCAATTGAAACTGGTAACGGAAAACGCGGAAAGCCGGCAGCACATAGAGCTGGTAACAAAACCATATCAGATAACGGAACATCACTTATCTGTACCAACAAATCGGTAATACAGCATTTTTTCGCCCCCGCGCAACCTTAATCTGTTTGCACTTCATTTGTACAATAACGCCAATTTCACGATTAGCTTTGCAAATACCGGTATAGGCATATCCATATTATTTTTAACCCACTCTCTGATAACTAACATTATTCCGCCAATGATAAAATGGATACGATACCTGTTTTTTGAATCACCGGTTTTAGTATCGGCAAAACTCATTATTTGATTGATATAATGGCTGACAAATTTGACAAAAAAATTGAAATCGCCATTTGGACTAAACAGAACCTCCAGTGCTTTTTTATTATCAGCGATGAATCCGAGCATTTCTTCCGCTATTGGTATCAGCCCGGCGTTTATTATTTTTGAATAGTCACGCACTTTGACGACTATGCCGCCCATCTTTTCAAAAATCTCATCTTCAATTTGTTTTAATAAATCAAATTGGTCATTATAGTAAGTGTAAAAGGTAGAACGACTGATGTCGGCGCGCTCGCAAATTTCTTTAAGGGAAATATGAAGCAGGGGCTTTTCCCGCATAAGATCGAAAAGGCTTTCCCGAAGCGCCATTTTGGTATAGCGCGTTTTCCGGCTTTCTTTCTTTTCATCTGTTTTCATACCGCCAAGTTTATCATTGCCGAATTCAAGCGTCAAGTCCTGTATAGCACAAGCTGAACATTTCCGCATTATTTGTTCAGTAATGAACATATTGTTTCATAATGTCCATTTCTGGATATTATTATGCTTTTTGTACTTCTTATTTTTTTTGCGATAAAGTAATTTCAAAACATGTTTAACCCAAAGGAGTAAAAATGAAAAAGGTGCTGTATTTTACGTTTATAGTTGCCTGTCTTGGCATTATTTCAAGTTGCGATGATTTTACCGGCCTGTCAAGTTCAATAAGGGATTTGTCCACAAATTGGGATGCGCCCAAAGGTTCCGGATCGGTAACGAAGGCTGAACAGACAGGA
>JAISPY010000268.1 GCA_031274565.1 Treponema sp. | reverse complement strand
TATGCCTACGGGGAGGTTTCCACCGCGCCTCTGGTCTACCGGAAGCTGTTCTGCTGGGGTACGGGCCGGGGAGGACGGCGCTGGCAGGATTTTCTCTCCCTCCCTGGGGAGCGTTACCTGGAAGTCCAGGCCGGTCTTGCGCCGACCCAGCTTCATACCGCGGATATGGATCCTGGAGGCGTTACGGACTGGGTTCAGGCGTTTACCGCCCTGCGGCTGGATCCGGAGCAGGCCCATCAGGAGCACTACCGGGCTGCTGCGGAATATACGGAAGACCGGCTCTTCCGGGCCGTGTCCCCTTCTGCGCTCGGACAGATTCTGGAAGCGGCCCGGCAGCGGGCCAATACCACCGCGGAGATCCGCTCCCTGGGTAGCGGCTGGGGCGCCCTTGAAAGGCAACGGAATCCGGCGGCCCTGCCCGCAGGACTCTCCTTCCCGGATGATGCTATCGGAGCAGTTGAGCGGCCCTGGGCGGAGCTGATTCGCTACGGCCAGTTCCTCCCAAGGCCGGTTGAGGCGGGGCCGGGCAGTTTTGCGGTGGATCCCTATTGGGAGGCCCTGCTCAGGCGGAGCCTCGCCAAGGCGCGGCGGGACGACTGGCTTACCCCCTATCACCTGGGGGTCATAGCCTTTGAGCACGGGGAAACCGAAAAGGCCGAAGCCTATTGGGAAGCATCTATCGCGGCGGAGGAAAACGCCTGGGCGTACCGGAACCTGGCCGTAGCCGCCCTGAGGCAAACCGCAGCGGGAAACGGCAAGGCGGAGGCAGCCCTGGCCTACTATAAAAAAGCCTTTGATCGGCCCGAGTGTAGGCAGGATTCCTCTTTTGCCGAGGAGTATCTTCCCTTGTTAATCGAGCAAGGCCAGGAGGAGGAAGCCGCCCACCAGTTGGCAGCCTACCTTTCCGATCCGGTAGGCCCATGCCTAGAGGAAGACCTGGCGGCTCTGCCCGGCCCGCTTCTGGATGTGGCGGCCCGGATCGCCTTTGCCCGGGGGGACGACGCCCTGCTGGACCGGATATTTTCCCTGGAGCCAGCCCATATCCGGGAAGGCAATACCTCCCTTTTTGATCTCTGGGCCGCCCGGGAAGCCCGGCGGCTTGCCGCTGGGTACGAAGGAAAACCGGAGCCGCCCCGGTCAATTGATTTCCGTATGTATATCCGTTGAGACGGGGGTACCAGTACCGGCTCGTATGGACCGCAGATTATCCAGAAGTCCCCCAGAGCTCATAGCTTGCTTATACCGTTGGGGATGACCGGAACAGGACGATACGGAAGAACAAGGCACAACGTCCGTTATGTTTTTTGCGGTTGATTTTCGAGAACTTTTGTCCGGACCTGGTTTTGACGTTTCTTGATCCCCACTGGATTGGCGAGTATCGGCTTGACCCAGGGCCAGCGCATATAAACAAAAGAGTCCGCGAATGACGCGAATTAACGCGAATTATGGAATGACTACCGTGCTTAATTCGCAAAAATGAGCGTAATGAGCGGGTATAAAGATAAAAAATCCACGGATTACGCTGATTGAGGATCTGCGCAGGTCCTTAACGGATTGTAGCGCGTGATTCCTTCTTAATCCGTGTAATTCGCGTAATTCGTGGACAAAAATTTTAATGTGCGTTAGCCCTGCGGATTGACCGGTTCGAGGATACCGGTTAGTATCGTAATCATATCGGAGCACATGGAATTATGAAAACCTTATTTGATACCACGCGCTTAGGCGGTCTGACCCTCAAAAACAGGGTAGTGCGGGCGGCGGTTCACGAAGCAGTAGCGGATGGACGCATCCATGACGGGCTTTTAGGGGTATATGCAAGCCTCGCCCAAGGGGGAGTGGGAAGCATCATCACCGGTTTTGCCCTGGTGGATGAGGCGGAACAGGCGTTTCCCCTTTTAGCCTTTTATAATGACGCCTTTATTGAGGGGCATACGCAACTGGTTGATCGGGTCCACGCCTATGCGACTCCTATCATCCTGCAATTGGTGTATGTGGGGTCTTATGTTATGGGGGATCCCCAGGGCATGAGGATTCTCGCGCCCAGTGCGGTGGCAAACCGAAACACCCGTATCATGCCCCAAGCAATAAGCAGGGAAGCCATAAAACGGATCCAGCGAAAATTTGCAGAAGCCGCGCTCCGGGCAAAACAGGCCGGTTATGACGGCGTAGAATTGCACGGGGCCCACGGGTTTTTACTGAGTCAGTTTATGACCCCCTATTATAACCGGCGAACCGATGACTATGGCGGTTCCGCGCAAAACCGGGCGCGCATGATCATAGAGACCTATGAGGCGGTCCGTCAGGCGGTGGGGGATAATTTTTCCGTATGGATAAAACTGAATGTTACTGACGGGTTTGAGCAAGGGGTAATTTTCGATGATGTCCTGTATGTATGCGAACAGTTAACCCAAAAGGGTGTTGACGCCATTGAAATAAGCGGCGCCTTTACTGCCTTCCCGCCTGAGGCAACCTCATACTTCAAAGCGGAAGCGGAAACCATAGCCGCGGCCAATGACACCGCAGTCATAGTAACCGGCGGGAACCGGCATCTCCAAGAAATGACCGAGATACTCAATACGACCAAGATCCGCTATTTCGGCATGGCCCGGCCCCTGATGAAAAATCCCGATCTCATCAAGCGCTTTGCCCAGGACCAGAACCTTATGAGGGAAGCTCAGAGGATGGAATCTCAACCGAGGGAATCGTAAACTGCCCCAGTTGTTCGGAAATAGCCCCTATCTTCTCATGGGTTTCTTCGGCAATGGCGAGCACTGACCGGGAATCCAGGTCAATGTTGGAAGCACTGGTGGAGACTGCTTGCATACTGGTCCGTACCTCCTGGGAGATGGCCCGCAGATGTTCCATCTCCGCGAGGATGGTCTTGCTCTCCTGCCGCATGCCTGAAGTATTGGATTCAACCTTACGCGTCAGATCGGATATGACTGTAAGATGGGCTTTGATAGCTTGGAATTGCTCCTGCTGATTGGTTACGCTCGAATCGGCTTCTGCGATAAGGGTGTTGATAGCCGTGACATGCTCCACAATCACCGAGACCGACTCCCGGGATTTGCCGGAAGAGCCTACCACCAGGGTAATCTCCGCGAGGATCCGCTTGATGTGTTCTCCTACGGTTCGTGACTTGGCCGCGGTATTTTCCGCGAGTTTCCGGATCTCTTCCGCCACCACCGCGAAGCCCTTCCCCAATGCTCCGGCGTGAGCCGCCTCAATCGCCGCGTTCATGGCAAGCAAGTTAGTCTGGGAGGCGATCTTAGCGATCACGGAGTTGGTATCGCTTAAGGATTCAGAAAGCTCATGAATGGTTTTGACCTGGGATTCCAAAAGCTTCTGGGTATCCATGCCCTGTTCCGCGGTCTCCACCAGACGCACCATCCGGTTTATCAGCCTGGTGATGTTCTCATGGATCGCGCTCATGCTTTCCAGGGTTTCCTCAATCTCCCGGTTGGATTCGGTTACCGTTGAAGCCTGGGTATCCGCCAGATCGTCCAATGCCGCGATGTTTCCGGTGATCTCCTCCAGGGAATCGGAAACTGTCCGGACGCTTTCCGATTGACTATCCAACTTCTGGGTTACCCCTGCAAGGGAGGTTCCAATCGCGACCACATGGGCCTGGCTGTGTTCCGCGCTCTGCTGAAGGGAAGTCCCCGCAGTTTCCAGGTCCCGCATTCGCTTTTCCACCAGGGCGAGCATATCCCCGACTTGACGGATGGTATCCCGGAACGCTTGGGACATGGCGCCGGTCTCATCTTTCCGCGTTATATAGGCGTCGGACACGGTAACGGAAAAGTCCCCTGCGGACAGTGCGGCGAGGAGGGTATTAAAAAAGCCCAGGGGTTCCAGGAGGCGCCGGGTCATCAGGGCAATCAAGACCGTGAATACCAGCATAGCCGCCAAGATCGTCCCCAATAAGATGCTATAGGAGGTTTTGATGCCCTGAATCATATCCGCAAAGGGGGTATCCACGAGGCGGATCAGCTCAAAATCGGAACGGGTATCCAGATGCATAAACAATACATACCGGACCGTTCCATTGACTTTGACCGGGTAGAAGATCCGGGCTTCCTCCATATCCAGATTGAGTTGTATCTGGGAAGGGTCCGCGAACAAGGCCTGTATTACCGGAACCTCGGAACCAGCGTTCCTGCCTTGGGTATACCGGGCGCTCTGGCCCGCAGCCTGATTATCGGTAAGGGTAAGGCCGGTCGCATCAAAGAGGTTCATGGATTTGATGCTCTGGTTATAGCTCATATACTCCTGCAAATAACTCTGGATATATTCCGAGTTCAGGGCTGATTCGAGCAGTCCCCGGCCGCCCCAGCGGGGGATGGTGGTGAACTTGAAGATCTCTCCGGTTTCCGCTTTTATTATCATGGGAGAGGGCATGTAATCCAATTGGCCTGAAACCAGGTTCCGGTAGGCCTCATTGATATCGAAGATGCAAAGTCCCAGCGACGCCGATTCCGTGGAAAGGGTAAATATCCCATATGCGTATACTTAACCACAGAATATGCGGATTTTCACGGATTAAAATGAAGCTATCACCCACAAAATCCATGCCATTCCGCGAAAATCTGCGGACAAATTTTTATAAGTAAACG
>JAISPY010000228.1 GCA_031274565.1 Treponema sp. | reverse complement strand
TGAAAGTGTTCCATGATGAGGTGGATTACACCGCAAACGAATACCATGACGTGCTGGTAACCCGGTATATGTTCGAATCCGACTTAACCCTCACCAACAGTTTCCTAGAAATCATCATCGAAGGCGTCAGTTTTAGAGTAGTGGCAACCAGCGCCACGAACCTGCGGACCGAAGTAAAGGCCGCGGTTCCCGGTACTACCGTCGTAGCAGACATACGCCGCAACACCTTTTACAACAGCGGGGTAGAAGGCCAAACCATTCAAGACTATGAACTGAACGATACCCCCTATATCATCGACGCTACCATATACGTGGCGAGTAATGATTATTCAACCTATGAGATCTGGTTGAACAGACACTGGTGGGAAATAAATCTATGGCCGATCAGGAATAAATCCCGGGTGGTATGCTCCCTCGAACGAAGAATGTAAAAAAAGACTATATACCGAGGATGCCTATGAAACCAGAAAAACGAATAACCTCCCTCCATAAGGCGGAAGTGAGGTCCCTTGAAAACGGCGGGAAAAAGTACATCGAAGGGTTGATCCCCTATAACTCAAAATCGCTCCCCATGTGGGGGGTAACGGAAATCATTGATAAAGGAGCCTTCACCCGGTCCCTGGCAAGCGCTAAGCCGATACTGGCCCTGTATAATCATAATGATTCCTGTGTCCTGGGGAACACCGCAGCCGGAACCCTGGCCCTTGAAGATTCAGACCTGGGCTTGCTGTGCCGGTGCACCATGCCCAACACCACCTACGCTAACGATCTCTTTGAGATTGTGGCCCGGGGAGACGTGAAGACCATGTCCTTCGGGTTCATCCCGGAAAAGTGGGAGTACAGCGCCGACGGGAAGCAGCGAACCCTCAAAGACGTATGCCTTGATGAAATCAGCTTCGGCGTTACCTTTCCTGCCTACCCGGAAACCACCAGCGAAACCCAGGTCAGGGCAACACGGCGCCTGATGAAGCGGTCCATCGACGTAGAAAGCATCAATGCTCTCTTGGAAAAAGAGACCCTAACCGAGGAAGACAAGACCCAAATCAAAGAACTGATCGGAACCTTGCAGGGCCTTATCGGTAAAACCGACCCTCCGGCAGATCCAAAAACCGGCGACCCGGATACACGGACCGACGAACAGGCGGAAAAAGAAGCGGAGGAATTGGCGCTGGTAGAAACCGCGATAGAACTTGAAATTTTTGATGCGGAAGAACTCAAAGAAGAAGTTGAGGAAGCATTAAAAGCAGAAGCGCAAGAAGAAGAGCAGGAAGAAAAGGAGTAATCATCATGGAAGGAAAAGGAAAGCAGGTCAACAAGACAGAACAGGAAAAAATGCGGGTGGAAATAGAACTCCGCTCCCTGGCCGAAAGCGTGAAAGGCGGAAAGATCAAAGCCGTGGATGCCAAGAAAAAACTTGACGAACTGCGGGCTCGGAAAACGGAAATCGACAAGAAAATCGCCCTGGCCGACAAGCCCAAAGACCCCAAAGAACAAGAGCAGCGCAGCGCCGCAATGGCCGACTTGTCTAAAGCCATGCGGGAAAAGCGGTCCATCACCCTCAACGGTACCGGGGTTATCAACCAGATTCGGGAACTGGCCAAGGAACTCCAGGCAAAAACCCCGATCCTCAAACTGGTCCGGTATTTCTACGGCCCCAACGCCAGCACCAATATCCCGGTGCTGTCCCCCACCATCGCAACCCCCGGCAATTTTGCCGAAGGTGCAACCGGCGTCAGCGCCGATACCCAGGCCCAGTTGCTCAATCAAACCGTAACCCCCTACGCCTACATATCCCTGCTGCCCGTGAGCGCCGAATCCCTGTTACTGGGAAGCGTCAACATCGAGGGCGAACTGCCGGCAATCTTTGCCGACGCCTTCGGTCAGGCGTTCCATAACGGCATCCTCACCGGCGACGGGACCGGTAGGAATTTCAAGGGGATTTTTCCCGCAATCCCCACCGACAACAAGGTGCAGTGCGCGGCAACCGGGGACCCCAAGATTGCGGACCTGGTGAGCCTGGCCCTTAAAATTCAGGACATGACCGACGACGCGGTCATCATCATGAATGCTGCGATATACGCCAAACTCCTGGCGGACGCCACCACCGGCGTCGCGGATATGTACAAGGAGGGCCTCATCCGGGACAAGAAAATCGAGGGGGTGAACCTGATCCTCACCTCCGGCGCGCCCTCCTCGGTTACTGCGGGGTCCGTGGTGGCCGCTGCTGGTAGGCTCAATGACTATGGGGTGGGTATGGCCAGTGAAATCACCGTGGAGCCCCTGAAGAAACCCGGGGACAGTAACACCTACTTCCAAGCGACCGTGTTTGCCAACGGGAAGCCCATCCTTGATAAGAACTGGTACGGCCTGGTTACTAAATAACCCCCTGGGGAAACACAAGGAGTACAAGTATGGGGAAAATCGATACCGAAACCAAGGCTACGGAACCGGAAGACAAAAAAAACAAACCGGAAACCTCCAAGAACATAAAGGTTTTGTTTAAGAATACCTACATCGGTAAACACGGGATCTTCTACAAAAAGAACCGCTACACCATCAGTACGGAATTGGCGGAAATCATGAAAAATGACCTGCAGGTTTTGGAGCAATAATACATGACCTATACCTCCATTGACCTGTTTAAGCAATACACCGGCGTTACAACCGATGATACGGAAATACTGCACTACTACCTGGACTCCGCAGAAAGCATTGTCGAGCAGTACCTTCAGTATACCCCCGTGTATGCCCAGCATACCAGCATCTTAAACGGCAATGGCAGGTATGATCTGCACCTGAAAGCAAAACCAGTACACACCATTCAGGAAGTACTCATCGGGGGAACCCCGGAGCCGGTCCAGCAGTTCCAGGCCTCCGGGGAAGTCCTCTACAGTAAGACTAAGCCCTTCCCGTTTGGCCAACGGAACGTGATTATCAATTACACCGCGGGGTATGACCCCAACCATACCGGCGCTGCCGGTGATGATGCGGATCAGCTCATAGACGGCGGAGACGCCTTTTCCGAGTATGAAGCGGAATTGGACGGCGGCGGGGCGCTTATCATACCCCCGCTGCCCAAAATTATCACCATGACCGCGCTGCGGATTGCGGCTATTTTAAGCAGCGAGAGTAACAACAACATCGGAGTTACCAGCACTTCCTTCGGGGAAAGCGGCGGCAGAACCTTTATCAGTTACACCAACTTCGATAAATACCTGTTTCCTATCAGCGCATATAGATTGTTGAGCATATAATATGACCATATCAACCGATCTTGAATTCGAAGATTTCAAACAACGCATCGAACAGTTTGAACACGAGATGCCTAAAATAGCGAAAAAGATGATGAACGCCGTTTTTACTCCCATGCGTAGCGTTGCACGCAGGTTAGCGCGCAGTAAATTAAAAAGAGGTCGGGGCAGGTTATTCGGGTCAATAAATTATTGGGCCTTTGATGATTGGAGCGGCTCCATCACCACCAGAAAAAACGCGCGGAAAGATTCCGCGTTTTATGCGTCTTTCGATGAACGAGGCATACCGAATATCCAGGCAAAAAACGAACGGGAGATAACCTACACCCGGAAAAAGACCGGGACCATAGTACATGCCAAGGTAAAGTATCTCACCTTCAAAATAAACGGCCAATGGAAACGGGTTTCCTCGGTAAGTTTACCGGCCCGGCCCTTTATGCAGCCGGCCTTTAACACCTACTTCGGCGGGTCCGGGGAACGGGCAAAAAAATTAATGGACGCCCGCTTACAAAAAGAAATGAATCGTATTCTTGAAAAGCATAAGGAACAATAAATGATCACCATCAACTTCTTAGAACAGCAGGAACGCATCATAGCGTATATCAAAACCCACTACCCCGAATATATACCCGAAGCGTACCCTGCCCCCAACGATTACACCAGCGAATTTATTGATTTTGATAAATT
>JAISPY010000196.1 GCA_031274565.1 Treponema sp. | reverse complement strand
GCCGGTAGGGGTAAAAAGCATCCCAGGCAGATAAATCACGAAAAAAAGTCGTCAAAGACAGACGGGGGGATGTTCCCATCTTTAAGAATGATTAATTCGACAGTCTCGTTATGCGAAGTACCCGCATTTTATAATTTATTTTTTAAAAGGTATTCGTAAAATCGTTTTCACTTTTGATGATTCTACTTTTCTAAAATCAGATAAATATATTTCATGATGCCATCTTTCCTTGTTTATGTCATTTATTAAATTGTTTTCCTCCATATATTTTTCCATTAACTTTACAGTTCTTGGTTCTTCATCAAAAGGCCCAATATGCATACATTGTACACATAAACCTTCTTTTATTTTTATATACTTTGCCTTTTCTGTATTTATTTTTTTCTTCTTTACTACCTCATTACAAGCCCATTCAAATGTTTTTTTATTAACAAATTCTGGCAAACGTATTAAGACTGTCCATATATATTTTGATTTATTTCCTATATCTTTTTTATCATCAACCCACCAAAAGCCTTCAAGAGGAGGTACAACATAATCAAAATATCCATCGGGAATATTTTTTCCTTTTTTACTCATTTTTATGGTATATTGAATACTATATAAGATCGGAATTGCTTCATTAAATTCTCCATTTTTATCATTGGGGTCGCCTTTCCCGTCAACAGCCATAAATTTCATTTCCGGAACATTTATTATTTCAGGAATTTTCTTTGGTGAATACAATTCCTTGTTTTCTTTTTTATAATCCAATACATTTACCATACTTTTCCTCCTTGTTTATTATTGCATTTACAAAACAATTTTGTCAATATATTTTTAAACAATTTTACGGGTATTTCGCTTAACTCCCTCCCTTTTCACGCATTTCGTATATCCTACTATAACCCACAAATAACTGTCAAGCGTATAATACGCGAAAATGTGGCTAAAAAGGGAAAAGTATACCCCTTTAAGAATAAGGGATTACTTTACCCCCTTACCACTCGCTTTTTGCCGGGAGAAGCGGGAGGGTATCCCCGCTAAACCTGCAACAGAACCGCATGGCCGCTGCGGAGGTAATAGAGCCACACCAGGCAGGGTTTCTTCCGCAAGGTACAGGCAGCCTGATAATACGCGATCATCTGCGAAAGATGTTCCTCTGGATTCTCCTGCCGGTCGGTCTTGAAATCCACCACCGCAACCGCGTCCTCCGTCTCAAACAAGAGGTCGATGGTTCCCTCGATAAAGATCCCCCCGGAGGTGAGGGTCCGAAAACGGTACTCGCTCTTACGCAGGGCCGCCCCGGAGGCCAGCTTTCCCAGCGGGGATGCCACAAAGCGCTCGGCCAGGGCCGTTCCCGCAGCCAAGAGGGTCTCGGCCTCTGTAGCCGAAAGATGCCACCCAAGCCGTTCCGGCATGCGGGGCTGCGCGCCCCTGAGTACTGCTTCGGTACAAGCATGGGCCAGGGTACCGAAATCCGCCGGGGTAAACCGCTCCTCCTCAAGCCCTCCTGGTTCAGCCTGGACCGCGGCGCGGTGGAGTATAGCGTCTACCCGCTGAAAAAGGTCCCCCCCTGCTTCCCCCGCAAAGGCCGGGTCTACCAAATAGCTCCCGGTCCCGCATACCGGGGAGGGGTACGCAGTTGCCGCCTGGTGGGTAGGCAGGATCACGGGGGTATGCAGCACCCGAGCGCGGGCATATAAGGGCTCCATCTGGGCCAGGAATCGGGCAAGCCCCTTCGCATCAGAGGAATACCCCGGCGCAGGGCCTACGCGCATACCCTCGCGAGTCGTATACCGGGGTATCTCCTCAAAGCGAAAGAACCGGGGACCCTCCTCCTCAAGCTCAGACTCAGGAGCAGCATCGGGGATCCGGGCAGCCACCGCAGGGAGGAGCAGGCCGAACAAGGTATCGTCATCAATGATGGCATCTCCGGGTATCCGCTCGGTCCCGGCTTCAGAGTCATGGTTCGACGAGGCCCCCTTTTCTATTTTTTCTCTCTTTTCTAATATAGCTTTTCGTACGCGCTGGGGAAACGGGGCCTCAGCCTCGGTATCGCCCAGGGAAAGACTGCCGGTTAGGTAGAGTTCCTGTTCCGCCCGGGTCATGGCCACGTAGAGCAGGCGCCGTAATTCCGCGGTTCTTTTCCGGCTCACTTCAGCCAGGGAATGTTCATAGAAGAAATTCCGTTTTACCTTGTCCGTATCCATCCCGGCACATTCCAGCGGCAGTGGCGGGTTCACGGCAATTCCCCCTTCCCGGCTCCAATACACCGCGCCGGTATTGATTGCAGCCCGTCCCCTATTCCCGCAGCCGCAGATGAACACCACGGGGAATTCGAGCCCCTTGCTCTTGTGAATCGTCATCAGCCTGACCGCGCCGGATCGTTCCAGGGGAATAGCCAGGTCTTCCTCCTCAAGCTGCTCCTCCCCATCCTGCCAGGTCCGCATCCTATCGGTAAAACCTGCCAAGCTCAGGCCCTGGGCATCCGCCTGCACCGCCAGGTTAAACAGGTAGTCATAGAGTTCCCGGTATACCGCGGTCCGGGGATGCCATTCGGTTTCATACCGATAGCCCTCGGTATACCAGAGTTCACTGACCAGGTCTGCCGAAGTCATACGGGCCGCTTTTTCCCGGATGCGGCGGTACAATCCCTGGCCTTGCAGGAATTTAGGCTGGTCTGCTTCAGGCAGGAGGGGCGCCAGGGTGTCCTGAAACGGCTCCGCCCGTCCCTCCCCGTCAGGAGCGGCGCGTTTGAGATACGCCATACACTCGATGAGGCCCCGGAGCGAAAGGCCCACCAAGGGAGAGCGGAGCAGCACCCCATAGGCTTCTGTATCCTGGGGATAGGCCACCAGTCTGAGTGCGGCCATAAGGTCGTTCACCGGGCCGTCGGTAAACAAGTTCCCCATGCCGCTACTGGTATAGGGAATATTCCGCATCCTGAGCTGCTTCTCATAGACGTTTTGATGGGTATGCGTCCGGAACAGCAGGGCTATGTCAGCAGGCTGGTAGCGGTGCAGCAAGGCGTGGATACGTTCCGCCACAAAGCAGGCTTCGTTTTCATGGGGGTCGAGGAACTCTTCACGGTTGTCCGTACCTGTTTCATCATCATCAGAGGCGCTTTTCTTATCAAGAATCGCGATAGTAAGCCGAGGTTCGACGGAGGAGGGGGGATCGGCCGTGTCTGCTTCGGCGGTCTTCCCGGCGCATACCGGCAGATAGGAGGCTTCGTAGTCCGGTAATTCCCGGGGAACTTCCCCGGACCGGGAGTCCCTGGTTTTTAGGGCAAAAACCGGGGCAAAGACCGAGGCAAAGCAGGAAGTCGGTTTTTCCCCCTGGGGATCAAATGCACTGCCGCCAAAAAGCGCGTTAAAGGCCCCGATCAAGGAGGATACGGAACGGTAATTCTTTCGGAGGCTCAAAGATGCGCCCTGGAGTTCTTGCTGCAGCCTTCGAAAAACCGATACATCTGCGCCCCGGAACTGGTAAATCGACTGCTTTTCATCCCCTACAAAAAAAAGTTTCCCTGGACACAGGTCCTGGGCCTGGGGAATACTCCGTTCTTGCCGATCCGGCCGTTCCGCCAAGAGAAACAGCATATCCTTTTGTAACTCGTTATTGTCCTGAAATTCGTCGATCATGATTGCCTTAAAGGCCGCTTGCTCCCCAGCCCTGATATCCGGCTGATCCTGGAGCATCCGGCGAGCAAGACGGGCCACATCGGTAAAGGTGAGCACCCCTTCACGGCGTTTCTTCGCGAGCACCCGGGTCTGAAACTCCTGCAAAAGGGGCATGTAAGACACCAGGAATCCCCCCTGCATACAAAATACCGCAAGGGATGAAAAATCCTTGAACAGTTTGCGGATTGCTTTGACCGATTCTTTTGCCGGGTCCTTGCGTTTCCCCTGCTTCAAATTGAGGGTATGAAAATCGTACAAAAATCTAAGACAGGCCGCTACCTGAGCCCGGACCGGATGCACATGGGCCGCGGCAATTCGCTCGATCTCTGGAAGGGCAAGCAGCGCCTCGAAATACCCGCGGATATCCTGCGCCCCGGGGAAACGCGGACCATCCTCCCGGGTATAGACCGCAAGCAGCCGGGTAAGGGCGGCGCGGAATGGGTCTTGCGGGGTATCCGCCGCAAGCAGCGATCCCATAGATGCTAGGGTGGTGCTAATCCCGTGGGTACTCTTTTCCCATTCCTGACACAGGATACGGATCTGTCCCTTGACTTCTTCCATAAAATCCGGGGGTTCATCCAGGTAACTGTACCTGAGTAGGGTGTCCGCAAAAAAATCCCTCGCCAGCGCAGTGGGCCGCGCTTGGTAGTACAGCGCTTCAAGCGCCGGATGGGTACGGTGGGCAATTAAAAAGGGCAGGGCCTCTTCGAGGACCAATGCCCGGCACCGTTTTTGATCAACCATGAAATCCGGGGGGATACCGTAGCGGAGGGCAGCTTGTTTTACCAGGGAGGCGCAGTACGAATCAAGGGTTTGGATATGGGCATGAAAAAAATCGTTTTTTGCCCGCTGTGCCCGCTCCTGGGCTATTCCCGATCCCTGGCTGGCAATCTGGCTCAAGGTAGCATAGATGCGCTGGTACATTTCCACGGCGGCTTTCTTGGTAAAGGTGAGGGTAAGAATCTCCTGAACCTGATAGGCTTTTTCAACCACCAGATAGGCAAAACGGCTGGCAAGCACCAAGGTTTTACCGGAACCAGCTCCGGCAGCAACCACCGCGTTGGACTCGCAAAAAACCGCCGCCCGCTGTTCATCGTTGAGCTGGGCAATGAAAGGAAGACCCGGTAGCGACTCATCGATCATCAGAAACCTCCATCAGGAACCCCCACCGATCGGAAACCGGGTTCCCGCGACCGCATACCCGGTTCGGCACAGGGTATGCCAAGTACAGGAGTAGCATTTTTTTTCGCTGGCGCTGTAGGTAGAAAACTCCCCTGAAAGCGCGTCTGAAGCATACCGGCGGACCTTCTGCTCACACTCCTCCAGGATACGGTGAAAGGGATCGTCCGGTGCGTCGGTACGCTCAATCCTATCCCCCTGCCGATAGGGAATTTTTTTCCCTCCTTTCCCCTCGTTCCCGTTTGGTACGCTCTGGTCTTGTATCACCCCCAGGACTACCTCTGGTTTGGCATGCAAAATGCTAAAAAAGAGCGCCCGGTGTATGGGGGGACTTCCGTTTTTTTCTGCCAGGATGAGGTACAGGGGAAGCTGGAAATGTTCAAGCCCTGATGTTCCTCTCCCGATACACGCCGATCGCGAGGGGGTATGCACCAACTTAAAGTCCACAATGACCCCGGTTCCCGCGGATACCATCGTATCCGCATCATCCCGAAAATCTTCGAGTAGACAGTCGATGGTACCGGTCAGCAGGTACGGGTCTCCTGGCTGGTGATAGGTGAGTTTTTTTTCACTCTCCAAAACCCGAAACCCCCTAAAGTACCGGAGAAAACTGGTCAGAAACCGTTCGATCTGTTCCTGTATCACCCGTCGTTGGGCCTGCAGCAGCCGGATGGTCAAGGCGCTCAAGGTGAACCCCTGGAATATCCCCGATCCTGGGGAAAGATCTGAAAAAACCCTGGTAAGGCTCTGCTCAAGCAGGATCCGGTATGCCTCGGGGAACTTTCCCGGTACCTCCTGCGCCAAGACCCCCCCCTGGGCTTTCACCCCTTTAAAAAAACAATCCAGCACCCGGTGGTACACTGTACCCAGCACGTTTTCCGCCATCAGGGTGGTCTCCATCCGTACCCGTTCCAGACCGAGGACATCCGCGAAAAGCCAGTGCAAGGCGCACTGGTAATAGGGTTCCAATGCCGATGCGGAAACCCGTAATACGCCGGAACCTTCCTGACCATACCGCTCCGCAATCACCTCCTGGAGCCGAGGGCTTCGCATGGTCTCCCCTGAGTCCCCTTGTTCAGGCAGGGATCTCCGGCTGCGCCACGCCGCAAAGCCCGCTTGCTGGGATCCGTGAAGGTACCGGGGGAACCCTGCTGCAGCGCGATCCGGAGCCTGATAAGAATCCTGTTCCGCCTGGAACAGATCCTGAGCAAACCGTTCATCCGCGGTTTCCTCGTACCGTATCCGAGGTTTTGCAGCGGCTGAAAGTAGGCTATGGGGCAGGGCATACCCTGAAAAGGTTTGTTGGGCGCAAAAAAAGGCCGTCCCCTGCAGCCCGTTCAGGGTATACAGGTCGATATAGGCCCCGGAAACATCCCTATCACAGACTCCCAACTGGTTTCGCTGAACCGCGGGTAAAAAACCAAACCGCGAAAAAACCGTGGTAAGGTCTCCTTGAGTTGCGCCGATTACAATATGCCAATCAAACGGCGCGGCGGCGGCGATCCGGTAGGGAAGCACCGGGACCCCGGAGCCGGTTTTCCGGGCCTGGTAGGAAGTTTCTTTGAGGTGTTCCACAAAAAACGCAAAGGGCCGGGAGATTTTGACCTCAGGAAAGGCCTTTTCCAGGGCAACTAAGTCGCGGAGTTCGGACAAACACCGTCCCAGCAGGGCCTGGGTTTCAGAGTGGCCGGGTTCCCTATCAGAACAATCCAAGCAATGTTCCCGGAAAATCCCATACCTCCGGAGGACTTCCCCAAAAGAGGGGGCCGTATACAAGCCGTGGAGATCGGCTTTGAGCGTCCGGTACCAGGCATGGGCCCGTTCTTCCCGCCTGCCCGAAACCGCGGCAAAGGCGTCTTCCCATACATCCATGACGGTATGATCCGCTTCTTCCCTTTCTTTCCAAGAACAGATGCAGTTGTGGGTGATACCAAAAGCAATGAGCTGGCCTATGGCTTCCGGATCCTTCCAGGGAAGCTGGGTATTCAAAAGCAGATTGGCCATTGCATCAAAGGCAAACCCACGGGAAACACAGGTCTCGATGGCTGGAAAAAGCTGGCCTCCCGGATAGGATACCACTGGTTTTCCTCCGTGAAGTACCACGGGAATATTCCGGTTCGTAAATTCCCGCAGTAGGTATGGTTCGTAGTGTTCTCTATCAGGGATACTCACCGCGATGGATTCCCAGGGTATCCCGTGGTGTTCTACCAGGTTACGGATAAACAGGGCCGCTGCGGTAATCTCGCTCCGGGCATTGGTATAGAAAAACGTCTGGGCCTGTTTGGGTATAGCCGCAGGGACCGGAATCAGCGTAACCTGTTCGCTGGTTTCCAGGGCCTCCTGAAAGTCGGTCCAATCCGGGAGAATCTCCGGGAAAAAGATATGGTAGTGCATTCCCGGGGTATCAATAGTATCAAAGGAAGGGGTTTCCCAGGCCGGCTCAAAACACCCGTGGGCCGCAAGGAATTCCCGGTACCGGAGCAGGAGGGTATAGAGATCCTGATCGGTACTATCGGATCCTTCAAAGTGGTTCCCTGCATCGGTACACCGGGCAAGGGGGATACCGGTCTTTTTTTCAAACCAGGCTCCAAGCTGGGGGAGCATGGCCGTGAACCAGGACGACAAGGAACCGGCCATATACGCATATTCCACCGGTACCAGAGACGAAAACCAGGGTTTGTCCCCGGTTTTTACCCGGGCCGCATTTTCCTCCAGGAGACGGCTCACGAACAGTTTCCGCAAAACCGGAGGGATGGGTTCAGTATCCCGCCGCCGGGATCGCACTACCTCCGTCTTGAAGGTATCCCAGGTCATAAACGATTCCAGGGCCAGGGTGCCGCAGCCTGAATATTGTAAGAGCCGATCTATCCAGCGTGAACAGGCGATTTCCGTGGGAAACACAAAACGCATATAGGGATGAACTATGGCTTCGCTGAGAACTTCGATGATCCGGTGCATACTCCCCTGGTCCTAGACAAACGCAAGCCCAGGAAGGGATCCTTATCCCCGCCTGGACCGGAAATTACGATGCTTCTCCCGCTTTCTCGCTCTTTACTTTATAAATGAGTTGGTTCCAAAATTGGTTATGTTGGAACTGACTCAAATAAAAAATATTATAACGTGGAATAATCTACCCCATTCCAGTTAATGGTGTTCGGCGTCTTCCGGAACCCCTCCAGAGCTTCCTCTACCGCAGCCCGGATATCATTAGATACTATGTCGGAAAGGTTGGTGTTGTACTCAAATACAAAGCCGTTATTGGAAAAATTCATGGGAATACACGTGCCTCCCCGGACTCCCGTGTCATACAACTGTACGATGCCCTGGATCACGGCGGCGTAGTTGTATGAGGAAGCGGCAATACACTTAAGGTTCCCTTCAGGGGTGCTTAACTGGGCCAGATCCTGCCCCACCCAGTAGATCTCTTGGCCACCGTAGGTATCATCGCTCACCGCGCGGAGTGCGCCAATGGCCTGCTGGGCTGCACCGGTCAGGATATCCGCCCCGGAACGGATCTGGGTATGGGCTACTTCTCCGGCCTTGACAAAGTCTGAGAAGGAACCCGTATGGGCCACCATGATCTTGGCTGCGGGGTTTACTTTTTGGACCCCCAGCACAAAACCCCGGCCATATCGGGCGGCGTCCCCGCCATCCACCGGACCGACGTAGCCGACGTTATTCGTCTTAGTGAGTAAACCCGCAATGACACCGTTGAGATACCCGGTTTCCTCACTTTCCGGCATATAGGTAAATACGTTGGCCGGCCCAACCTCCGCACTGGTCCCAAAGGCAAACGTGATGTTGGGATATTCTTCAGCCATCTCCAGAATCAGGTTCTTGTATTGGGCCCCGTGACCGATGATGACATTATAGCCCTGGGCAGCGTATTGGCGGGCCGCAGAACCCGCATCCACCGGCAGCATCTTCTCACTGTAGCTGAACTCGATACGGCCGGGCAATTGACTCCGGGCCTGGACAAGACCATCGTACATGGCTTGACACCAGCCCTTGTCATCAATGGTGTTTTCGATGATAAGGGCGATCTTGATGACCTGGGCAGACCCTGCGGCCTCCCTTGCCTGGGGCTGCGGGGAAGCTTGTTCCTGGCTGGCTTGTTTGCTACAGCCCAATGCGCCGAAACTCACGGCCCCAAGGACCATCGAATAGAGAAGATTCGATAACCGCTTCTTCAGTGTTAGGTTCTTCATGGTACTCCTACCTACATATAAAAGGATAGGGGCAGTGTAAAACAACGGGAAGGGTATGTCAAGAGAACGCATTGTCTCGTGTCGCCCTTCAGCAGCAATGTCCCCTTTTCGTAGAATAAGCCTGGAGGAAAAATGGCGAATAGACTACCGAAGGGGAAGGGGACAGTTCTATTGCGTCTTGACACCAGTACAGAAAATATTGACCCGGAGGGGGAACTGGTCTATGCTTCTGTTATGTTAAAGGCGGTTTTCCCTGGGTCTTTTGATCCTCCTACTTTGGGTCATCTTAATATTATTGAACGGGCAAGTTCTCTTTTTGATGAACTCTTGGTGGTGGTGGCGGAGAATCCGCAAAAGAAGTACCTGTTTTCTGTGGCAGAACGGGTTGCTTTGATGCGGGAATTGGTACGGCATAAGCACAATGTGACCGTGTTCATCTGGAATTCCTTGATCGTGGAATTCATGCAAACCCGAGATCTGCGTATCATACTCAGGGGAGTCCGGGGGACGGATGATTTTTCGTATGAATTTGAGCTATCCATGATCAATAAGGCCTTGGATACCACGATCGAAACCATATTTATGACCACGGATCCGCAGTATTTTGTGCTGCGCGCTTCGGCGGTCAAGGAATTAGCGTTCTTTCAGGGGGATGTTTCCGGGATGGTTCCCCCCTTAGTGGGGGAAGCCTTAAAACGAAAGTATCCCCTTCAGGGCGCTGACCCATCCTAAGCGCTTGTTTACGCCGGGGTACCCCTGTACCTCAAGGATAAACCCAGAGAACCATTTCGAGGGGACCGCGTATCATGCCGTGCGCCTCCCCCCCAACCGATGCGCTGCGTATTGACAACCCGGCTCACCGTGGTATGATAGGGTTCATGCTACCGCTGGAGAAAGAAAAAGACGCGCTCATCAAGCAATTGAGCGACCGTTATGCTCAGAATGGAATCGGCATAGACGAATATGAACGGCTCGTCGAATATATCAATAAGATCGAAACCACCAACGAACTCACCAGGGCTGAAAAGCTCCTGCAAGAACCTCATGCTATTCCTTCTAAGGCTCAGGGGAATACCCATGCGGCGGTATTTTCATGGAGCAGTTCCCACCTAAATCCGGTTAGGGGAAGACAGGAAAAATACCTAAGCATTTTCGGCGCCAACCGAATCATGCTCGATCAGATCCCCCCGGGAAAAACCGTACTACAGGTCAGTGCTCTATGCGGCTTAACGGAAATCATCGTTTCGCAACCTATAAAGATAATCAATCACATCGTACCGGTATGTTCAGGCGTATTTATCCCCCCCAACTTGACGCAGGGGGGTGACGGGAGTGATGACACTCCTGAATTATATATCCAGGGGAAAGCGGTGTTTTCCTGTATAACCATTATAAGCTCCTAAGAGAAAGCGCATGGATACTCAGCAATACGCATTTGAAGCGATAATAAAGAAGGTTCCTGATAGGGACGCCGCTTATAGGGAAATACCCTTTAACGTTAAACCCCGGTTTGGAACGCGCCGCATAACCTCCAAGAACGGGAATAGGGTATATTTATTGTGAGGATGGGGTATCATGGCTGAAGTTCCTCGGACGGTTGACGCATATATGGCCGGATTCCCTCGGGATATACAAAAAACAATACAGGCCATACGGGATTATATTACCGCGGAAGCGCCGGAGGCAACGGAAAAGATAGCCTATGGTATGCCTTCATGGTATCTCAGCGGTCATTTAGTTTATTTTGCCGCTTTTAAGGATCACTATAGCCTGTTTCCCGGTCCAGCAGTGATTGAGCGATTTACGGAAGAACTAGCCCCGTACCGTACCGGCAAGGGAACCTTACGATTCCCGCTGGATATGCCGCTTCCCTGGGATATACTTAAAAAAGTGATTCGACTGCGCATAGATGAAAATCTAAAAAAAGCGGCAATGAAAAAAGAGAAAACCCGGAACCCAAGAAAGACCCGCTGCGAATCTGAAATGCGAACCGAAGCGGGTATATATCGGACTTCCTAGCCGCCTGGAGCTGCGACACCCAGGCTGAGTGCGGAGCTGTTCTCGACGCTCAAAAGCCGTAGGCTGATGCGGGAATTGGGTCATCGCGCCTATGGACCTTCGTCTGGGTATGCCAGATAAGCGCATGGTTTTATCGGGGCGTCATCCTGGTTGCGGGTAGCCCATAGAGAACCGTGGGCTATGCTGAGGACCACTTGGAAAATACTACTTGGAGAGAACCTATGAGTGTATACTGGAATCATCGCGTTAAGACCCTGTCTCCCTACGTTCCCGGTGAACAGCCCCGGGACCAGGTCTTTATCAAACTCAACACCAATGAAAACCCCTATCCCCCTTCCCCCAAGGTCATTGAGGCCATACAAAAGGCTACTGGAGATACCCTCCGACTGTATCCTGACCCAGCCTGTACGGAACTGCGGCGCGAGATTGCCCGGCGATACGGGGTGGGGCCGGAACAGGTCTTCGCGGGAAACGGTTCCGACGAGGTTTTGGCCTTTGCCTTTGCCGCGTTCTTTGAATCGAGCCGCGAGGCCCTTCCCATCCTGTTTCCGGACATCACCTACAGCTTTTACCCGGTCTATGCACGGCTCTGGGATATACCTTTTGCCCCGGTCCCGCTTGCCCTGGATTTTTCTATCCGTATCGATGCGTATAAGAAACCCGCAGGCGGGGTGGTCATCCCCAATCCCAATGCCCCCACGGGCCGGGCGCTTCCCCGGACCGATCTACTTTCCCTGGTGCGCTGGCATGGACAGGTCCCTGGTACGGTGGTACTGGTGGACGAGGCCTACGCCGCTTTCGGCGAGGACCTAGAAATGGCGGCCCTGGTGTCTGAGTATTCCAACCTCCTCACGGTACATACCCTTTCTAAGGCCGCTTCCCTGGCAGGACTGCGGGTGGGCTTTGCCATTGGTAGCGAGGAACTCATAGATGGACTCTGCCGGGTGCGGGATTCGTTCAACTCCTATACCGTGGACCGGCTTGCCCAGGCAGGGGCTGAGGCAGCGCTGCGGGATGCCCCCTATTATGACGGGGTGAACAAAAAGGTGATTGCCACCCGGAACCGGGTTTCCGCAGCCCTTCGGGACCGGGGTTATGAGGTAATCCCCTCCCAGGGCAATTTCATCTTTATCCGTTCCCCCACCAGGAAGGGGGCTCAGTTTTTCACCGATTTGCGGGAACGGGGTATCTTGGTACGGCATTTCGATAAGCCCCGGATTGCGGATTATCTGCGGGTGAGCATAGGAACCGATGCACAGATGGATAGGTTTCTTGCGGCCTGCGAAACCGAGGAGTCCGTGGGACTGGGCCTCACCAATTCCTAGGGTGCAGGATATGCTTATCGAATATGCCGAAAAACGTATATCCGACGAGCGGACCCTCCGCAACGATATGCCCGTCGCCGAAGCCGCCGAAAAAAGACGCGCATAATTGAATTTGACCCGGTGTTATCCGGGAAGCAGGTATACCGGGGGGATAACCGGGTACTACTGTTTAGGAAGGATTAAGCAAAACAGGCGCGATTTGCATTAAAATTGGAATGAGATAGGCCGGTATGGACTTTGAGTGGGACGGTGAAAAAGATTAAAGCTGCACAA
Organism: Treponema sp.; assembly: GCA_031274565.1. GTDB lineage: Bacteria > Spirochaetota > Spirochaetia > Treponematales > Breznakiellaceae > JAIRLU01. Next base: position 6,455 of record JAISPY010000196.1, on the reverse strand, counting down.
AAGCGCCATGGTACAATAGCACCATGAGCTTATCCGCAATCAAGCGGCCGCTCCAGGGTTCACCTCTCTTTAAACCGCCAAGGGATGCGAACGTCGGTTTCGCCGGGGAAAAGCCCGGTCAACAAGAGCCATAAGGGGTATGCCATTTAATAAAAAGTGTCGTAAGGATCAGCCATCAAACTCCGCCTCGGTCTTACATCCCCAGCGGGGCAACGGTTTTTTCCTTCGTGGATTCCGCTACAAATGCCGGGGAGTCCTGAAGGGTATGCCGCTTTCCTCGGCACCACAGGGTTTCTTTCATGGCGATGATCTTATCCGCCAGGGAAATAATCCAGCCTTCGCGGCTCAGGGGAATATGAAACAAGGTCCACGGCCACATGTGGGTTTTTATGCAGGCGTATTCTTTGGGGGATATATGAAAGATTTCCCGTGCTTTCCGCGCGGCAATTACCGGATGCGCCCAGCCGTGCAGGATGTAGCGCATACCCGGAACATGCCATTCATAGAGAAAGAAATCGTGTAAGAGCGCGGCCCGTACCACGCATCGTTTATCGATGGTACGGCTGTTTTCTATCATCGAAAAACTCAGCTCCGCCACGGCAATGCTGTGATCATGAATCGTGACAGAACCATGAGAGAAGACGTTTTTGCCTTCCAAGAAAAGCTCATGGCCTAGGATATCCTGCGCATAGGTGTCGAACAATGCCCTGTTTTTCATGCTATCTCCGTAGTATCAGATTATCAGAAAAAACCGCATAGCCCCTGATCTTGATTCCCGCTTTTTTCGCCCTGAGCAGCTTCGTACAGGTGAACACCCCATCGATAAGCAACGCGGTAAGCAAAAACGCATCCACCAGCACCAGATAGGTACCCATAAGAGCTGCAACACCCCTTATGAAATCCCCGTACACATACACCACGAAAAGGGTTACGATACCGAAAAAAAGCGATATGGTCAGGCATATCCGGCCTTTGTAGTGGCACCACTTGGTATGCGGGTAGGTGGTATAATCCCAGCATTTAACCTTGAAACAGCGCTCCAAAAAGATCGCTATGCTATATTCAAGGCAGGTACACACCACAAGCCCGGCTAGAAAAACAAGCGCCGGATATGCTTTGAACGGGGAACCGATGAACGATACCAGCATTCCGCCTATGGCGTGGCTTAAAACAAAGGGGCCTTTAAAAAAACCCTTGTTTACAAACTGCTTTCTTACCAGGGTTTCCTGTATGGTTTCAAGCACCCAGCCGGTACAGCCCAGAAAGAAAAACGAAAAGACCCCCTGGACCACGCTGCTCGGCAGCAACTCAACCAGGGTCTGCATGGGAAAGAACCTCCGCAGAACAAGCGCGGGCATTCATGATGAGCATTTGCAGCCGGTTTTCAATGTTGGCAAAGCTCGTGTCAGGATCGTAATCCAGGGGTAGTACTTGGATACCGGGGTATTCCGCTTTGATACGCTTGATAAGCCCCCGACCGCATACATGGTTCGGGAGGCAGCCGAAGGGCTGTAAGATCACAAAAGACGTTACTCCCCGCGCCGCGTGGTACAGTAAATCCGCTGCCATAATAAAACCCTCACCGGACTGGATGGAATGGTGAATGATAGGGTCGCTCAAGGCCGCCATCTCAGGCAGCCGCGGGGCCTTTTCAAACAGGGGATGCCGCTGGGCAATCTTTTCCATGATAGTGAGGGCTATATCCGAATAGGCGTCCCCGCCAAAGGCATAGAGTACCTCCCCCAAGGGATGACGCACCTTGAAATCCTGCACTTCAGAAATCGTATGGAAGAGCATCAGATTACGGTAAATATCGTACATCCGGGGGAGTTCCACTTCCAGGTTGTGCTGCTCCAGGTAGGCTTCAATGGCATGATTGGAACCGGGATGAAAGGTCAAAAGGTATTCCCCGGTAATGAACACCCGATGCTTGCGGTTAGTCCGATCGTAGGGGACCGCCCTGAGGTCGTCGATAGCTTTTTTGTAGGCCCCCAGCGCGCCTAGCATCCCCTTCCGCTCCAAAGCCGAAGTAACCGAATCAATAGCCCCATCGGTAACCCGATCGGTTTCTCCGGGGCTCAGCTCGTAGGGGCGTAGCTTCCGGCGCAGGTCATCGAGGATATCCACCATCATCAAGCACCAGGCGCTCCGCGCATAGGTGAGCTTGGAAAAACAAAATCCGGGGTGCATATTTTTTACGTCAAAGAAATCCGTGGAAATCACCGGCACTTCAGGGTAGCCTGCTTCGTCCAGGGCGCTTCTGGTGAGGGCCATGTAATTGACCAGCCGGCAATCGCAGCGGGTCTTGCCCGTACCGACCACCACTTCAGCGGGATCGTACCGACCGCTTTTCAGGGCCTCAATCGCTTCCCCGATGATCATCTGGGCGGGAAAACAGGAATCGTTATGCACGTAGCGCTTGCCGTAGCGCATCGCCTCTTTTCCCCCCAGGGGCAGGGACTCGGCTTTAAGCCCCTCTGCTCGGAGCGCGGCGGAGATAATTTTGCAAAAACCCTGGCTCACATTCGGGGCCAGCACGATCTTACGGCGCTTATCCGCCTTGGTAAACTTGACGCCGTAGGGGTCAGCTAAGCCCTGGGCGGTACATCGCCGCGCCCCTTCCTGTTTCCGCCGGAGCCGCACGGTTTCGATAAAGGAACGCACCCGGATCCGCAAGGGACCGGTAATATCACTTTCGTCCAGTTTGAGGATGAGGGGTGATTTCCCCGAGATATCCCGCATAAGCCGGGTTACCTCATCGGTATACAGGGCGTCGTGGCCGCAGCCAAAGCTGAAGATCTCCACGTATTCCAGGGCCGGATGCTCCGCGGTAATAATCGCCCCTGCCAAAAGCCGGGCGTGGTTGTTGTTGGTAACGTCCAGTCGGGTCTTGGACAGGTCAACCTCCTGTACCCCAGGCAGGGCATCCACGGTAAGCACCGGAATACCCATACCGGTAAAATACCGGGAGAGTTGATGATTGACCAAGGTATCAAACTGGTAGTGCCTGCCCGCCAGGACCACCGCGAAGCGCCCGGCCTGTTCCGCCTGGGCGATGATCGCGGCTCCCTCACGGACGAGTTCCCGGTTGAAGGTTTTCAGGGCCGCGTCTCCTTGGGCAATGGCCTTACGGGTAAGAGCGTCGGGAATGGCGAAGGTTTCCCGCATATACCGGCAGAGCTGGAAATTCCGATCCCGGATTTTGAACCAGTGGAACACCGGCGTATCCAGCGGGATCTTCCAGCGTCCCTCGGGATCGTCGGAGTATTTTACCACCAAGGGATAGCCCTTCAGGACCGGACAGGTAAAGGTGCTTTGCGGCTCAGGATTTTCCGACGGCAGCCGGCAAAACAGGGGCAGGAACACCCGGTCCACCCCTGCTTCCGCCAGATCATGCACATGTCCATGTACGAGTTTTGCGGGAAAACACACCGTATCCGAGGCTACAAAGGGAAGGCCGGTTTCAAAGAGTTTCCGGGAACTGGGACGGGATACTTTGATTTTGAAGCCCAGGGCGCGGAAAAAGGTGGTAAAAAAGGGCATGGTGCGCCAAAAGTCCAAGACCCGTGGTAAGCCGATGGTGCAGTCCCGCTCCGCAGCCAGGGCCGTAACCGGATACGCTCTAAACAGCATGGTTTCCCGGGTTTTTATCAGATCGGGAACCGCCTGCATCTCCACGTTCACCCGCTTAACCCGCTCCTGTAGCGCCGGGTCATTCGGATCCCCCAGGATTTCGCCTCGCTCACAGCGGTTGCCGGTAACCCAGGTACGACCGTTGGAAAACCGTACCAGGACGCGACTACAGCTATTGGTACAGAAGGGACAGGTTACGTTGGATTCCTGGGTATAATCAAACCGTTCCAATGCGTCAAACCCGATGAACCGGGTTTGACCCGGCGGCCCCTGGGGGGAATTAAGGCCCTTTTCAGCCCGTTCCCGCTTGGTCAACAGGGCAATGCCGATGGCGCCCATTTCTCCTGGATAGGGCGCGCGAATCACGGGCTTTCCGAGGTATTGCTCCAAGGCCCGCAGGACCGCGTCGTTTTTGAAGGTGCCTCCCTGCACTACAATCTTATCCCCCAGAGCGGCAGCCGGGGAGATCCGCACGACCTTGGTAAACACATTCTCAATGATGGAACGGCAGAGTCCGGCCATGATGTCATCGGGCTGTTTGCCGTTTTTCTGCTCGGTGATGATGGTGCTGTTCATGAACACCGTACAGCGGCTCCCCAGTTCCGCGGGATCCTGGGCGGTGAAGGCAGCTTCCGCGATGTGCTCCAGGGGAATGTTCAGGGTGTGGGCAAAATGTTCCAGAAACGAACCGCAGCCCGAGGAACAGGCTTCATTGACGGTGATATCGGTTACAATACCGTCGGCAATCCGGATCGCTTTCATATCCTGCCCGCCTATATCCAGAATAAAACTGACCCCAGGCACGTATTGTTGCGCTGCCGCGGCATGGGCAACGGTTTCTACGGTGTGGTAATCCGCACCAAAGGCTTTATCAAAGAGCAATTCCCCATAGCCTGTGGTGCCCAGGGCCAGGATTTCCAGGGGTATGTTCGCCTCATCGTATTTCCGCTTCAGATCCAAGAGGGCCTGCTGAATGACCCGCAGGGGATCTCCCCGGTTATTGGCATAAAATCGATCTACCACCTGCTCCTGTTCATCGAGAAGCACCAGTTTACTCGTGGTGGATCCCGCATCAATACCCACATAGACCCGGAGGGTATCCCCTGATCTGCCCCGATACCCAGGAATCGGCGGCAGCCTGTGCCGGCTCTCGAATGCAGCCTGTTCCGCGGGAGTAGCAAAATAGACCGGTTTGGCTGCTTGCCCGACGCCGTGCGGCTTGGCGCGGAAGCCTGAAAGCGCGGTAAGCCCTTTCTGGATATCAAAGTCCTGGGATTGGTCCGCGAACAAGGCATCTATGGCTAAGGCAGCTCCGTAGGCAATCAGGGTTTCCGCATTGGCAGGGCGGATACAGTCGGTTTTCTGTAAACCCAGCCGCTGGGCAAACACCTGGATCAAGGTGGGGTTAAAGGTCAGGGGTCCCCCTTCAAAGATGATGGGCGGCTTGAGTTCGAGTCCTTGGGCAAGACCGCCGATGGTCTGCTTGGCGATGGCATGGAAGGTGGACAGGGCAATATCTTCATGGAGTCCGCCCTGGTTGAGCAGGGGCTGAATATCGGTTTTGGCAAACACCCCGCAGCGGCCGGAAATATCGTATACCGCAGTACCCTTGCTTGCCAGGGCTTCAAACTCCTCTACGGGGATCCGTAAGAGCGCCGCCACTTCGTCAATAAAGGCCCCGGTTCCTCCGGCGCAGCTTCCGTTCATCCGCATATCCTGCGCCACCAGGCGCTGCGCCTTCTCATCATAGTAAAAAAAGACGATTTTCGCATCCTGGCCGCCCAACTCTATGGCAACCCGTGCTTGGGGGTAGCAGGTCCGTACCGCGATGGCATTGGCGACCACTTCCTGTACAAAAGGCGCGTGGAGGACCTGGGCAATCGGTTGGCCGCCGGATCCGCACACGGCCACCTGAAATCGAGATGGAGAAAATTGAGAAGTAATATCCGCTAAAAAAGCTTGTACGGTTTCCACCTGACATGCATGGTGCCGTTTATAACCAGAAAAAAGTACGGTCTTATGTTCCGGTTCCATTACGATTGCTTTTACCGTAGTTGAGCCGATATCGAGTCCCAGCCGTAAACCGGCATGGCTAGTATACATCACATTATTTTAGCTAATTTACCAAGATTATGCAATTACATCCGTATAATCGATATACGATAATCGGCTATACGCATAGAACCATTGCCGGGACCTGGCCTCCGGCATTGCTGCTCGTGGTTCCCCGCATGGGCCCTCGGCCCCTGCAGCGTACCTACCCCTGGCCGGTGAAAAAAAGACAAATAAAGATAAAAAAACAAAAAAAGTACTTGACTAAACGCTTCCGCAGGGGTATAAAAAATGAGGCCTGCCCAGTCAGCCCTGAAAACCCGCGTCCGGTACATGCCGGTTCTCCGCCATCGCGGAGGACGCAGCCCCTCACCGGGGGCCTCTCCGCTTATCCGGGGGCCGTGGGGTTTTATGCCAGGGGTGAGGGCCGTACCTGTGGTTTTCGCAGCCACAGAGCCATTACGCAGCGGCGGAACCGGTTTGGTTCGTCCAAACCAGTGTCCGTTCATGCAACCCATAAGGAGTGCCGTATGTTATTGACTTCTAATCGGTTTGGGTTTACCCCCCCCCCCCCCCCTGGTTCGATTCTTCGTAAACAAACCCCTTCAAACGCACCGGATCGGTCGATTCATGACCATACGCAACGGCTATCGTCCCTCCCTCCCCCTCCAAAATGCCCGACTGCGGTGGGATATGGTCGTATGAATACGTTCCGTAAACTTTTTGGCGCTCTGGGTTTTCTCATCCTCCTCCTGGCTCTCGTTTCCTGC
>JAISPY010000146.1 GCA_031274565.1 Treponema sp. | reverse complement strand
AGTTTCGGGGCTTTGGGTAAACGGGAGGAACTCCTGCATATAAACGGCCTTGACGGAGAGGGTATTGCCGCATCGGTTCGGCGTTTCTATGAAGAATCGAACCTAGGGAAAAACCGGATTTTCCTCTATACCCGGAAAGATGGTACCCGGGGCGGTTCCTGGGCGGCCCATACATAACGGAACATCGGATAAAGCAGGGTAACCATGATGGCCGCAGGTTGTACGGATTGGGCTGCCACAAGCAGACGCCACTCCATGCAACAGGGCCGGCGCACATAACAAGTTTTGTCCACGAATTACCCGGATTAAGCAGGAATCACGCGCTAAAATCCGTTACATCCGCGTAATCGGTGGATTTTTTATCTTTAAAAAATACCCGCTCATTTTTGCGAATTAAGCACGGTGGTCATTTCATAATTCGCGTTAATTCGCGTCATTCGCGGACTCTTTTGTTTATATGCGCCGGCCCTGCTCCATGCAATCCGCAGGCTTGCAGAAATCAGCGGTCTATTCTATGCTGGATCGGGTATAGGTTCTTCTATGCAATTTCATGTATAATAGAGAGCGGATCTACCAGATCCGATGTTATGGTATAAGGGTATACGGTGGAATGGCTTCAGCGGCTTACCGCGTTTTATGATATGATTCGTCCGGTCCTGGATGTGGCGCTCCTTTCGTTTTTGCTCTATAAGGCCTATGATCTATTGGTGAAAACCCAGGCCATGCAGATGGTCAAAGGCGCAGGCTTTCTGGCCCTGGTGTACGGTTTTGCGGTGCTATTCAAATTAACGACCCTGCAATGGGTTCTCAACTTCCTCGCTCCAGGACTGTTTGTGGCAGTGGCTATTGTATTTCAGCCTGAATTGCGGAAGATCATCCTGAGGCTGGGCCAGAGCGAGTTGTTCCGGCCTGACAGTAAACCCCGGTTAGGCCATCTTGAAGCGGTGGTTACTGCTGCGGAAAAGCTCTCCCAGGAGCGGCGGGGGATGCTGGTGGTGTTTCCCCGGCGGGTGAACCTCAAGAACATCATCGATACCGGGACCAGGATGAACGCGGAAATCTCTTCTAGTCTCATTGTTACGGTCTTTGAATTTGACGGTCCCCTGCACGATGGGGCCATGGTTATTCAGAGCGGACGGATCGCTTCTGCCGGGTGTATTCTGCCCCTGTCTGAGCAGCAGGATATCAAGAAGAGTTTCGGTACCCGGCATCGGGCTTCTCTGGGTATGTCGGAACAGTCCGACGCGGTGATCCTGGTGGTTTCCGAGGAGACCGGGGCCATATCAATTGCCTTTGACGGTAAATTGTACTATGACCTTTCTTCGGTTGAGGTTACCGGCAAACTGCGGGAACTGCTTGAACATGGGGTGAGGAGCGGCGCAGCCGAACAAACCGCAGCCATAGCCGCGGGAAAGGGTGGTATCCTTGGACACTAGGAAATTACTCGCCCGAGTCGCAGAAAATTGGCCTGCCAAAGTGCTCTCCATTGCCCTGGCGCTACTCCTCTTTGTATTTCACTTCATGAATACCCTGGAGGAGCGATTCTTTTCGGTTCCCCTGGTGGTGGAGACCGATGGTAATCTGATTCCCTCTAGCGCCTATACCCGGATGATCCGCATCAGTGTCCGGGGGGACGCCGCCCGGGTCCGTTCCCTTTTGGAAGAGGACGTGGAACCCTATATTAACCTTAAAGGTAAAGAGAAGGGCATCTATCGGGCGCCGGTACTGGTCCGCGCCCAAGGAACCGCCCAGGGGCTTGAGCCGCTGGAAATCAAGGTGGAACCGCTGGAAATATCCATTGCCTTGGACCAGAAAGTAAGTAAATACGTTCCCTTGAAGGCGAATACCCGAGGCCCCCTGCAACGGGGATACGAATTGGTTTCCGCTACCCTCTCGCCCTCCCAAGCGCTCATCGAAGGTCCGGCGGAGCTTATGAAAGGCATTGCGGAACTGGCCACCGATCTTATTGAGCTTGAGGGCAGAAGCGAAGATTTTTCCATCATGGTTAGTATCTTAAACCGCGATCCCCTGGTGGTGATCCAGGGGAACGGTATGACCGAATTTCAGGGGTCTATCCGGGAAATCCTCGGTCTGGAGAATTTTACCCAACTGCCGATTGCAATTGACCGGCTGCATGAACGGTTCATCGGGGAATTAGACGTGCTTGTGGGCAGCGTTCGCCTTGAGGGGAGCCAGCGGGCCTTGGAACAGTACCAGCCGCCAGCGGCATTCCTGTATGTGGATTGTTCGGCCATAAGCGAACCAGGGACCTATACCCTGCCAGTAGCGGCGCAGCCTACTCAGGACTTCAGACTGTTACGGAAAGAGCCTGAACGGGTAACTGTGCAGGTCCGGTTGCGGAACCCATGATCATCGGTATCGGGGTGGATGTGGTCCATGGGTATCGGCTGGAACGGTGGCAGAGGATTCCCGGGTTATTGGAACGGTATTTTCACCCGGATGAACTGCGTACCGCCCTGTCCCGGGGGAGCGGTGCGACCTTGTCCTTGGCGGCCCGATTTGCCGCGAAAGAAGCCTTTGGGAAGGCCCTGGGCACGGGGTTGGCGGACATCGTACTCAAGGATATCCTGGTGGTCAATCAGCACAACGGCAGGCCGGAGATACAACTCTTCGGCACCGCCCTGAGCGCCTTGGAACGCAGCGGCGCCAATCGCGTGCATCTCTCCCTTACCCACGAGCGGGACAATGCCATTGCCGTGGTGATCTTGGAAACGAGTCCTGATAGACCACGGATATGAGAATCCCCGGCTCCAGTATGGTATGTCTAGCAAGATGCGCGAGCGTTCACTGACGGTAACAAGCCGCCGGTGCTTAGGTTTTGGGCGGGAGCACGTCGCGGCTTGCGTACTTGAAGGAAATGCTCTATACTATTAGCGATTTAATATTTACTCATTCATTATAGTAGAGAGGAAACTATGGCTGAATTAAAAGGATCCAAGACGGAACAGAATTTGCAGGCGGCTTTTGCCGGAGAGTCCCAGGCCCGGAATAAGTACACCTATTACGCTTCCAAGGCGGAAAAGGAGGGCTATAACCAGATAGGCGCCCTCTTCAGAGAGACCGCAGAGCAAGAAAAAGAGCACGCCAAGATATGGTTCAAGCTGCTTCATGGGGATGCGGTACCGGATACGATTACCAACCTCAAGGATGCCGCGACAGGGGAAAACTACGAATGGACCGATATGTATGCGGCCTTTGCACGGGAGGCAAAAGAAGAAGGGTTCCCCCAGATCGCCACGCTTTTTTCCCTGGTGGGCGCCATTGAAAAAGAGCATGAACAGCGGTACCGCAAGCTCCTGGCTAATATCGAGCAAGGTCTGGTGTTTTCCCGTGAAGGGGATACGATATGGCAATGCAGTAATTGCGGACATATCGTGATTGGCAAGCAAAGCCCTGACCTCTGTCCGGTCTGTAAACATCCCCAGGGGTATTTTCAGATCAAAGCTGAAAACTACTAAGCCCTGAGTAGCGGGTTTGCGTGGTGGTGTAAGCGGAGCGGGTATGGAAGCGAAAACAGCTCCCCGCTCCTTACACCCTGGGTATCAAAGGCCGATGGCTTCTAGGATGTTCTTTTTATAGGTGGCACATTCCAGCGAGGAGGAGAAGTCCTTTTCCCGGGGCCTTGGGGGAAGAATGGCAAAGCTATGGGTTATTTCCCCAGGCTTACAGTTCAGGATATATACCTGATCTGAAAGGCTCAGGGCCTCATCCACATCATGGGTAATAAAAATCGTGGAAAGCCCCATCTGAGCGGCGATATCACCGTACCAGCGGTGCATACGAAGCCGGGTGATGGCATCGAGCGCGGAGAAGGGTTCGTCCAGGAGGATAACCGGGTTTTGCATCATACAGGTCCGCAAGAGGGCAGCCCGCTGGCGCATGCCCCCGGAAAGTTCCCGGGGGTACTTGGCTTCATACCCCTCAAGACCGAACTGGGGGAAAAAAGCAGCGCTGTATCGGCGGGCTTCCGCTCGCGCGGTTCCCCGGATCAGGAGGGGCAGGATCACGTTGTCCAGGACCGTACGGTATTCCAGGAGCAGATCCTTTTGCAGCATATAGCTGACCCTGCCGGATATGCCGGTAATGTCCTCTCCGGCAAGCAGCACCCGACCTGCGTCCGGGGAGTCCACCCCTGCAAGGACGTTAAAGAGGGTGGTTTTACCCACCCCGGAAGGTCCCAAAAGGGATATAAAGCCTCCTGGGAAGAGTTCCAGGTCGATGTTCCGCACTACCGGCAGTCCATCATAGCATTTGGTGATCCCTTCGCAGGAAAAAAGCGGCTCCACGGTTCCCTCATCCCTTAGGGTAAATAGGTATTGGTGAAGCCCTGGCCCCGGATGTCCTGTTCCAGGATACCCTGTTCAAACATCCAGCCGTAGAACCTATCCCAGCGGGCTTGGTCTATCTCACCCCACCGAGGCGCGTCTGCCTGGTATTGAGCCGCCAGGTATTCTTGGCTGCGGATCACCAGGGTCCGGTCCAGTTCGGGGGCGTGCTTGAGGAGGATCTCCGCGGCTTCCGCGGGATTTTCCATGGCAAAACCGTAGCCCCGGCTGAGACTGCGGAGGAATTTTCTAAGTTCCTCTGGCTTGGCTGCGGCATAGGCGGTGTTGGTAACCAGGATGGGCGTGTAGAAGTCAAAAATCGGATTGATCCTTCCGAAATCCAAGTAACCTATGTCAAGACCCTGGATCTCCGCGGCAATACCGTCCCAGGCATAGTAGATCCAGATGGCGTCCACATCGGTTGCCAGGGCGGAAAAAGCGTCGGTGGCGGCATTGGGGATCATCTGGACCGCGGAAAAGTCTCCCCCGTCTCCTTCGACTATATTCCGGATTACCGCAGTAACCAGGGGGGTCTCCCACGAGGCAAAGCGCTTTCCTGCCAGGTCTTGGGGACGGCGTATGCCCCTTGAGGCCAGAGACATGATGCCGCTGGTATTATGGCTGATGATGGCCGCTACGGCAGTTACCGGGAGCGGATCCTTTCGCGCAAGCGCAGGCCCCAGGGACTCCTGGAAGTCCACCGCAAATTCGGCGTTCCCTGCGGCTAAGAGTACCAGGGCGCCGTCTTCCGGCGGCTGGAGGATACGAACCTTCAGCCCTTCTTCGGCAAAATAGCCCTTTTCCAGGGCAACATACAAGCCCGTATGGTTGGTGTTCGGCGTCCAGTCCAGCACCACCCGGATTTCACCGGTCCCCTGCGTCCGTCCTCCGCAGCTCCCCAGAACCATGACCAGCAAGGCGGCCATACCCCCATTAAAAATCGTTCTCATGTTCAATTCCTTATTGTTTAAGTATACGTCTTACGAAACCACCCGGGTTTCGCAAGACCTCTAGGGCAACGCTGATTAACTTGACGCTAATCAGCGTTGCCCTATTGTTTTTCTCGTTTTCCTGCGGAAAACTGCGAAAAACCACATTAAAGGAAGCACTGATTTATTCTTGATTGAATAAATCAGTGCTTCCCTAGCCATCCAGGGCATGGCCCGGCGTTCCAGCAGTTCCACCAGTTTCAGCAGCCCCAGGCTCAAAACCGCCACGAGCAGAATCACCGCGAACATTTTGTCAAATGAATAGGATTTTCGTACCCGGGTCATATAAACCCCCAGACCCGCGTTTCCCCCCAGCCATTCGGAGATCACCGCGCCCACAATGGAATAGGCGCTTGCAATTTTTAAGCCTGAAAAAAATGCGGCCAGTGCGCCGGGGAATTTGATGTACCAGTAGAGCTGAACCCGGTTTGCCCCCATGGATTGCAGGAGCCGGATGGCGTCGGTATCCGCCTGGGCAAACCCGTCCAACAGCCCTATGGTCAGGGGAAAGAAACAGGTGAGAAATACCAGGGTGATCTTCGGCGCTACGCCGTAACCCAGCCAGAGCACCAACAGGGGGGCCAGCGCAATGGCCGGTACGGTTTGGGTGAGCAGGAGTACCGGCATGACCGCGGCTTTCAGGACGGGTTTCGCGTCCATCCCGAGGGCCAGTAAAAAAGCCGCGGCCACTGCCAGCAAAAGCCCACCGGCAGCCTCGAACAGGGTATGGCCCAGGTGCCCCATGAGGAGAGAACGATCCCGGACAAAAGCCGCGCCTACCTGGAACGGACCGGGCAGCATATAGGGCGGAACAAGACCCGCCGCGCTGATTCCCTGCCAGAGCAGGACCAGAGCCAGGATGCCTATCCAGGAGGGCCGGTTGCTACCCATGGTGCTTGGCGACCTTTTGCTCAATGGACCAGACCCCTTCGGTAGGGTTATAGGCCATCTTCATATAGGTTGAGACGCTTTCCGCCCCCTCACGGATACAGATCCGCTGGCACTCCTTGGCGATTTCACAAAGCCGGTCAAAATCCCCCTCCACGGTGGTCTCGAAAGGCCCTACAAATCGGGGAAGCCCGGTACTTTTGATGTAGGCAATCACCGCATCCACCATACGGATCACCTCATCCCCACTTGCCGTTTTCGGCAACACCTGAATGGCAAGACTCGCCTCAGGCTGTTTCATACATACCTCCTTAAGTAGAGAAAAAAATAGAAAAAATTGAAGCGGCTGTCCGCTCAACCCCACCCGGCGTACTGGGCGGTTCGATGTATCCATTTCATGGGTCCCATCAGACCAACGGTCCGCCCCTTCCTCCTACCCAGGGTGTAGCGAACCTGCGCCACCCCGTTACTGACCATGCGGGCGCACTAAAAAAAAATCCGCAGGGAAATCCTGCGGATTGGGGTACCGTTTCATTTCCCTCCGCCGGCATTACCCGGATCAGGTTCAAGGGTACCAAGCTCCACTCTGCTTGTTCTCAGCCGGACGGTTCCAGCTCCCCTGCATAAACTGTCAATAAGATGTGCTGCTTCCAAAATCTGACCTTTTGGAACTGCCTCAGATAGTATCCGGTATATACCGGATGCGAGTCAATACCCGAATCAACGCCTCGCATCCATGCGGAAACATGACTTCTTAGGCCCGCTCGGTAAGTTCCTCCTTCTCCCGAATCTCAAAGAGCTTCCGGTCCAGTTCCGCCAGCTTCATCTGCTGCAAGGCCCATTTGTATTCCACAGGCAACACCTTGATGAACCGAGGCCTGAAATCAGCCCATCGTTCCAGGATACCCGTAGCATAGACCGAACCGGTCCAGTAGATATGTTTCGCAATGGTAGCTTTGACAAAAGTTTCGTCTTCCTCGTTGTCCAGCCCAGATAGCTCCACCATACCTTTGTTCAAGAAGAACTCGAAGTTCCCCGCCCGGTCCAACACGTAGGCGATGCCCCCGGACATACCAGCGGCAAAATTCCGGCCCACCTTGCCCAGGACAATGAGCTTGCCCCCGGTCATGTACTCGGCGCAGTGATCCCCTGCACCTTCCACCACCGCTATGGCCCCGGAATTGCGAACACAGAACCGTTCCCCGGCGACCCCAGCGGCGTACAGCTCCCCGGAAGTAGCGCCGTAGAGCACCGTGTTCCCCACGATGATGTTCTCCTCGGTTTTGAAGGAAGAACCCAGCGGTGGAGCCACCACGATGCGGCCTCCGGACAGCCCCTTTCCCAAGTAGTCGTTGGTGTCCCCAGCCACCCGAAAAGTGATGCCCTTGGCAAGGAAGGCCCCGAAACTCTGCCCCGCAGACCCAGAAAAGTCCACCGTAACGAAATTCTCAGGCAAGCCCTGACCGCCAAAGCGTTTGGATACCTCGTAGGAGAGCATGGCCCCCACTGCTCGGTCGGTATTGCGGATGGGAAATTGCAGGGCTGTGGGGATCTTCATGTCCAGAGCCGCCAGGCACTGGTCGATGAGCTTCCGATCCAGCACGTCCGTAATCTGGTGGATCTGATCCTGTACACAGTGGGTTTCCCTTCCCCCCGGCAGATCCGCAGGGCCTTCGGCCTTGTAGAGGATCCGGGAAAGATCCACCGCCGCAGACTTAGGCTTCCCGCTCCGTCGTTCTTGCAGCAGGTCCGGTCTACCGATGAGTTCATCAAAGCGCCGGAACCCCAGGGAGGCCATGATTTCTCGGGTCTCTTCCGCGATAAACCGGAAGTAGTTGATGAGGTATTCGCGCTTACCGGAAAACCGGGCCCGGAGAGTCGGGTCCTGGGTGGCAACCCCCATGGGACAGGTGTTCTCGTGACATTTACGCATCATCACACAGCCTAAGACAATGAGGGTCGAGGTGCCGAAGCCGAATTCTTCGGCCCCCAGCATCCCCGCAATCACCATATCCCGGCCGGTTTTGAGCTGCCCGTCGGTTTGCAGCCGTACCCGGCCCCGCAGGCCGTTGCGTACCAAAACCTGATGGGTCTCCGCAAGACCGATTTCCCAGGGAAGCCCAGCGTGACGTATGCTGCTCTGGGGGCTTGCCCCAGTTCCGCCGTCGTAACCGGAGATGAGGATGTTGTCCGCATGGGCCTTGGCAACCCCGGCGGCCACGGTCCCCACCCCGCTTTCAGATACAAGCTTCACACTGATCCGGGCGAAGGGATTGGCATTTTTAAGGTCAAAGATAAGCTCCGCTAAATCTTCTATAGAGTAGATGTCATGATGGGGAGGCGGGCTTATGAGGGTAACTCCGGGGGTGGAATACCGAGTCTTGGCGATGAGGGCATCCACCTTATGCCCTGGAAGCTGCCCTCCTTCTCCGGGCTTGGCGCCCTGGGCGATCTTGATTTGCAGTTCCACCGCATTGGCTAAGTATTCACTGGTAACCCCAAAACGACCTGAAGCGACCTGTTTGATGGCGCTCCGGGTCCAGGTCCCATCTGCACGAATCGGGAAACGCTCCGGGTTTTCGCCCCCTTCCCCGGAATTGGAGCGGCCCTGGATGGAGTTCATGGCTGCGGCAATGGTTTCGTGGGCTTCCCGGGAAATGGAGCCAAAGGACATGGCCCCGGTGGTGAAGCGTTTCATGATGGCCCCTGCGCCTTCCACCTCATCCAGAGGAACCGGCCCTGCAGGACCCCCTTTGACCGTACCCAGCGGAGCAAAGTCAAGGAGCCCCCGGATCACATGGGGGTTCTGGTTGAAGCCATTCACCGAGGTGGAGAACTGCTGGAACTTGGCAAAATCCCCGGTACGAACCGCCCATTGCAAGAGGTGGATGGTCTCAGGGTTCCAGGCGTGTTTCTCCCCGTTTTTGCGCCATCGGTACTGACCCGCTCCGGGGAGGAGTTGGGGAACCGGATCCGATTCGCTGAACGTATCGCCGGTCTGCGCGTGGGCTTCTCGGGCAGTTTGGTAGGCGGCCACTGCCTCCGCTTCCAGTTCCGGGAAACCCGCGCCCTGGATCCGGCTCACCGTACCCCGGAAACAGGTGGCGATGACCGTATCTCCCAAGCCGATGGCCTCAAAGACCTGGGCGCCCCGGTAGGAACGGAGGGTACTGGTTCCCATCTTGGACATGACCTTGAGCATGGCCTTCTGCAGACCCTTGAGGTACTGCTTCCCCGCATGGGCGTAGTCCCCCACCCGATTACGCTCCGGCCCTCGGCAGATGGCCACGATGGAGGCCAGCGCGCCATAGGGTACGACCAGGTCCGCCCCATACCCGAAGAGCAGGGCAAAATGCATGATCTCCCGAGGTTCCGCCGACTCGATGATGATCGAACCGCGCATCCGCAGCCCTTCCCGGATAAGCCCATGGTGCACCGCGCCCACGGCGAGGAGCGCAGGCACCCCACAGCGCCCTGCTTCGGGAACCAGACTTGCCCGGTCAGACAAGATGACCAGGGATACCCCTTCCCGGATCGCCTGGACCGCCTCGGCAACCAAACGGCTCAGCGCGGATTCCAGGGAAGGAGTCGAACCGGCCGCGGACGAACCGGAGGTAGACGAATCCGAGGTAAAAGAAGCAACGTAAAACGTGGCGTCCAGGGTCCGGGAGCGAAACACCTCGGGTTTGAGGGCCTTGAGCCGCGCCAAATCCCCGGGGGTGAGGATGGGATTCAGCACCTTGATCCTGCGGCAGTGGGCCTCGGTCTCATCCAGCAGATTCTCCTGGGGACCCACGAAGCTCGTCAGGGTCATCACCAGGTCTTCCCGGATGGAGTCGATAGGCGGGTTTGTTACCTGGGCAAAGACCTGCTTGAAATACCCATAGACCCGCTGGCTCTGGTCGGAAAAGACCGCCAAGGGCGTGTCAGTACCCATGGAACTGGCCGGCTCTTGGCCGGTTTCGATCATGGGGATGAGGAGCCGTTCTTGGTCTTCCCGGGTATACCCTGCGGCCCGCTCCATGAACAGGGTCTGGGAGGAAGACCAGGCCGGGGAAAGCTCCGGCTCCGACTCCTGATGCAGGGTGAGGATCTGCTTGGTCCAGAGGGTATAGGGTTTTTTCTGGTACACCTCTGCTTTGACCTCTTCATCCGGGATGATACGGCCTTCCTTGAGGTCCACCAGGAGCAGTTTCCCCGGAAGGAGCCTGCCCTTATAGGCCACTTCAGGAGGATCAAAGTCCTGCACCCCGGTTTCAGAGGCCATCACGATGAGATCATCCTTGGTGATGGTGTACCGGGAAGGCCGCAAACCATTCCGATCCAAGGTCCCCCCTACATACCGTCCGTCGCAGAACACGAGCGAGGCAGGTCCATCCCAGGGTTCCATCATACAGGCCTGGTATGCATAAAAGTCCTTCAGGGTCTGGGGGATGGGGTTCTTGTCGTTCCAGGATTCGGGGATCAGCATCATCAGGGCATGGGGAAGGCTCCGGCCCGACATGACCAGGAGTTCCAACACGTTGTCAAAGCTGGCGGAATCGCTCTTATCCGGTTCAATCACGGGCAGCAGGTCCTGTAAGTCCTGGCCAAACCGGGGATGGGCAAAGAGGGCCTCCCGGGCCTGCATCCAAAAACGGTTCCCTTTGATCGTATTGATCTCGCCGTTATGGGCCACGAGACGGAAGGGCTGGGCCAGGGGCCAGTTGGGGAAGGTATTGGTGGAGAACCGGGAATGAACCAGGGCAACCGCGCTTTTGACCTCCCCGTCCTCAAGCTCCGGATAATAGGCGGCAAGCTGGCTCGGCATGAGCATCCCCTTGTACACGATGGTCCGGGAGGAAAGGGAGGGGAAGTATACCGATGCCCCGGACTGGTCCGCGGCGAGGGCCTTTTCTAGCTTTTTTCTAAAGAGATAGAGGCTCAATTCCAGCTCCGTGACGCCTTCCCCTGCAGCCCTGCTCGCGGTCCCAACATCCTGAGGCACCAGGACGAGCTGTTTCACCGCAGGCTCCACAGACCGGGCAATAGCGCCCGCCGCATCCTGGGTAACCGGTACATCCCGCCACAGGGGAGGCTTAAACCCAACGCGCTCGGCGGTTTCGGCTATCAGGTCCAGAATCATGGAGCGGTGTTCTGCTGCGGTTTTATCGGTTTTAGGTCCGGAGAGAAAAGCCAAACCCGTACCGTAGGTTCCTGCCGGGGGAAGCGCGGGGATTACTTTTTTGTAGTAATCATGGGGTATCTGCACCAGTATACCGGAACCGTCGCCGGTCTTGTTGTCTGCGCTTTCCGCTCCCCGGTGTTCCATCCGTTTCAAGACTTCCAGACCCCGTTCTACCATACGGTGGGAAGCGCGGCCTTTAATATCCGCAACGAATCCTATACCGCAAGAATCATGCTCATCTTCCTGTCGGTACAGGCCTCGGTTCAAAGACTGGGGACCCTGGTCTACCCCCTCCTCGTGTTCGCCCATGATAGCTCCTTCTCATAACCTTTTTTCCAAGTATGCCATGAAAGCGTCTTTTTATGCAATATACCTCTCTTTTTTCTCTTTTTCTATAGCATAGGCCGCAGGCAGCCACATCAGGCTCGTTCCGCAGGAACAGCTTGCTCAGTTTTTTCTATTTTTCTATATGAAGGCTGCGGGGCAGGAATAAGGAGTAACAAGCCACCGGCATAGTCGGTGGCTTTAGGAAACTCCCTTAAAGGGGGCAATCAACTCACAATTGATTTTTCTCGTGTTTTTTCGCGCCTTCGGCACTGTTGTTTCCTAGCTTCCCTATAATCGCTTGATTGTTTTGTGTTATTCCTATAACACCCGGCATGGCCATAGCCTTTTCAAGTCTCCCCGGCAAAGTCGGGGGTTTACGTAATATAATTAGAATCTAATTTAATAAGTTGTTTTATTTCGATCATATAAATATTTTTCTAATAAGATAGTAGCAATATCAACATATTCTTCATCGGTGAAGAATGAAAAATTAGTAGATTTTGAATTATCTGGGTTATAATTTGTTGTAGGCGAAAATACAAATAATCCTTGCTTTTTGTTTTTAATATTAACATAATCACCCATTTCCTCTAATCCTAAACTAAATCTTTTGATTATATTAGTAACTGCTTCTAAACTATTATCAATTCCAATAAATTTCCTTCCTAATTGATTTGCTACATCAAGAGTTGTTCCCGAACCAGCAAAACAATCTAATATTAAATCATCTTTATCAGAAGAAGCATTTATTATCCTTTCTAATAAATAAGGATTTTTTTCTGTAGGATAGCCCGTTATTTTAATATTTTGATTCAATGAATCTTGTAAATTTAACCATATATCTTGTACAGGAACTCCTTTATCTTCTTCTAAAAAAACTTTTCTCCTTGGATTACCATTTGATGACCAATATATTTCTCCCTTTTCATCAAATTCTGTTAATTTTTCTGGTGTGTATTGCCAATGTTTTCCTGGTGGAGGTAACATCCCTTTCCAAGTCTTTCCCGTTTCTCCATTCCTAGAACCAGGCGCATGAATAGGAACTTTTTTATATCTACGACCTGTTAATTCATCTATAAATGGGTATTCTTTTAAGATTTTTTCATTTGACCACGTTTCAGTTGGGCGATGCCATTTATATGAATCTGTTTTAGAATAGAATAATATATAATCTGAAATGTTACCGTAAGTATTTTTTGTATAATTTTTATTGCTGCATTTTTTTCTTGTAATAAAGCCTCTAAAATTTTTTGATCCAAATATTTCATCCATAATAATCTTGATTTGAAATAGCATATTATTGTCTAAATGTACAAAAATTGAACCGTCGGTACTTAATAATTCTCTTAATAATATCAATCGTATTCTCATAAATTCGATATAATGACTACCAATTAAATCATCTTTATAAGAATTTCTTTGATTTCTTGATTGAAAAACACTATTTGTACTAAATGGCGGATCAATATAAATCAAGTTAATTTTATCTCCAAGGTTTAAACCATGGTATAAATGGCACAAGACATCAAAATTCTCGCCAAAATAAATACTATTCATATTATCATTATGAAAAATTTCCTTATAATTACTTTTTGATAGCGTCTGAATAATTTCAGAAAACTGACGCTTATATGGATAAACTAATTCATAATCATTATTTCCCAAATAGCCCTCAATGGGAATTACGCATGAAAGATTATCCCAAATTGATTTTGTTACCCCAGTTGCCATTATTGTTTTAACCATTCCTCTGTAATTCGTTCTTCGATCATTCTTAATGTTACCACTCTTATATTTTTAAAAGTTTCTTCAAGGTAACTATAATCATCCCACATTGAACCAAGTAAGAGGCCTGGACCATCATTTACAAATATTACTTTCGTTTTCATTTTTTTGTCTTTTGTATATTCCAATATTTCTCTTGAGGCATTTAAATAGCCGCCTGTTCTATCATCCTCCTGAGCACCCCCTCTATCTGAATCATATCTTGCCAGACCGACAGCATAAACAAAATTATTTTTTCTAATAATAAAATCAACAGGTCTATCTGGTTTTGTGTAATTTTTAAATACTTCTCCTAAAAGAATATCCCTACCTGCTCTTTCTGGTCCAATGATTTCATAGGCAGGAAATTTAGTTCTCAATAATTCAAACATTTTCTCTGTCATGTCATAACCTTTTTGACCTCGATCTTTGTACTCCCATAAAATTGCACATAATGCTTCATCTGGCATAGGCCGTGATTCAAAGGCTTTTTGAACTTCTACAATTGGTCTAAAATATTTTCCAAATTCGTCACAAATCCATTGTACTTTTGATTTTTTCTTCAACATTTCAACAGGAGTATTTGGACTAACATATTTTCTAAATACTCTTAATAATTGAATACGCATCCATTGTTCAGAAATACTAGCAATTTCTAATAATAATCTTTTAGAATTCTCGAATTTTTTTAATAACTGACCAAATAATTCCAGTATCGGTCTATATAATTTACACGCATCAGTTAAAATATCTGGATAAAATTCACCCGAAACTAGGGTTATCCAGTTAGCGGCATCTGATTTATAATCTCTAAAATGTAAAATTTTTGTCATTTTTATTGTTTTTTTATTCTATAGGTTCTGTTAAAATTTTTCAAGTAGTATTTTACACGAATGAAGTGTATAAAAAATAATACACGGTATTCCCCCTTGCCATCCATGACAAGGGGGAATACCGCCAAGCTGCCCAGCAGCTTGCTCAATATTCCCGCTCCCCTGCGGGGATCCTATCACCTTTTTCTAAACTGAGCATTGCTGATAAATTTACTTTTTCTTACGTTTTCTTGCGTTTCTTAAAGGGAGCTATACGGAATATTGACAATAGGAGGTCTCCCCACCGGGATCGAGGACCGTGCCCCCAACCCCTTGTAAAGAAAAAGAGGCGAGGGGCCTACTCCTCCAAACCGTCTCTCTGGGAATTGGTGGGGATTACTCCCAGGGAAATCCCCCGCCCCCGGCTACCCAGTCTACGTATTGCACTGCGGTCCGGGGAGAACGGCCGTTAAACCACCGTTCCCAGCGGAGGGCGTTGAGCCTGAAGGTGTTTCCTGTTTCCGTATCGAAAGAATCCAGTACGATACCCCGCTGCCGGGCGATGTATTCGGCAATACGGAGAAATTCCTCTTGTCCCGGAGCCGTGAACACCACCGTAAGACCAAAGCGGTCCGCCAAGGAGAACTGTTCCTGCATGGTGTCGAAGGCCCGCATATCTCCGCTCAGCAGAGCATCCGCAGCCACCGCGCTGGTAGGCCGATCCGCGGTATGCTCTTTGACCAGGTGCCGGCGGTTGCTGGTGGCATAGATCACCGCTTGGGAAGGCCGCGCCTCGATGCCCCCTTCCAGCAGCATCTTCAGGGTGGTAAAGGAATCATCGAGCCGTTCAAAGGAAAGGTCGTCGATGAAGATGATGAACCGCAGGCCCCGGGAACGCAGGGTTTCCAGGATAGCCGGGAGTTGCACCAGGTCCCCCTTGCGGACTTCCAACAGCCTGAGTCCCTGCTGGGCATATTCGTTACACACCGCCTTGACCGTGGCGGACTTACCCGTACCCCGATCCCCATATAGGAGGAGGTTATTGGCGGGTTTACCCTCAAGCAAGCGGAGGGTATTGGCCATGACCACTCCCCGCTGCTCCTCATAGCCGGCAAGGGAGGAAAGCCGCACCGGGTCCGGGTTTAGTACGGGCCGTAACGCCGAATCAGCCCAACGGAAGGACCGGTACTGTCCCAAGGCGCCTGCACCCACACGCCGGATGTACTCGGCAAATGCGGTGAGGGACGCACCCCAATCGGTGTTTTCGGGAAAAAGGGTATCCAGGATGGAACCGGAGCCCTTCCCCTCCGTGGCCCAGAGGATCCGGGCTTCCTCCTCGATAGCTTGGGCCGCTGCATCATACTGCGCTTCCCGGAGGAGGCCGGCTAGATGAAAACCAAGACCTGAGAGGTCAAAGGCCGCAAGCCGCCCCAGCCGGGAAAGGTCGATCCGCGCCAGGGCAGCTACTAGCGGGGACAGCGGCTCCGCCCCTTCCGCAGCCCGGGTAAACCGGTTGTCATCCCTCAAGGTCATACCGGCCACGGCGTCATACAAGGTACCAGCGCCCTCTGGGGATACGGTTGCCGGCAAAGCCGCCATACACGCAGCCCAGCCTTGTACCAGCCTCCTCAGTGATGGGGCATCCGCATAGGTTTTGGCGCATACCTGTTCAAGAAGTTCCCTGAGGGTCTTCATAAAGGGCTTGTCCTGGATGCTTGAAAATAGGACAAGCCCCGCTATATCGGCTAAGGCACACTCCGCAGCGCCGATCATACCATCCTGTTTCATGCGCTATGGAGCAGCACTTTGAATACCTTGGTTGGACATTTAACCGCGCAGGTCCCGCAGGAGGTACATTTGGCGTAGTCCACCACCGGGATCCCCTTATCCAGGGTGATGCACTTTTCCGGGCAGTTTTTCACACAGAGTTCGCACTTGATGCACCCGGCTTTACAGGTCTTTTTCACCATGGTCTTGACCGGATTCCGGTTGGAACAGAGGGGCATGGCTCCCTTTCGGTCCTTGGGAATATCCCGGAGGAGTTGCTGGGGACATTCCGCCACACAGCGTTTACACCCGGTACATCGATCCGCATCAATGTGGGGTAATCCATCGGCACCCATACTGAGGCCGCCGAATTGACATACTTTGATGCAATCCCCGTATCCCAGGCAGCCCCAGGAGCAGAGCTTGGTGCCTCCGGCGGAGAGTTTCGCCCCCCGGCAGGTCGGGATGCCCCAATATTCTCCCTTGAGAGGGGCATGTTCCTTGGAACCCTGGCAGGCCAGGACCGCCACCAGGGGAACCACCGAAGCGTCGCCCTCGATGAGGGTCGCGAGTTTTTCCGCGGTTGCCTTCCCACCGACCGAGCAGCGGTTGATTTCCGCGCTGCCTGAGGCCACTGCCGCGGCATACCCGTCGCAGCCTGGAAACCCGCAGGCCCCGCAGTTGGCCCCGGGGAGACATTCCCGTACCTGACTTTTCAGCGGGTCCTCAGGGACCGCGAAGAATTCCCGGAAGAAGCCCAAGGCGAACCCCAGGATAAACGCTAAGATCAGTGCAAAAAGAGCGGTAATGAGGATAATCATGCTGGCCTCCTATTTAACCAAACCGGAAAAGCCCGTAAAGGCCATTGAAAGGAGACACGCGGTCACGAAGAGGATGGGGGTTCCTTTCAAAAAAGACGGGAGGGGACTGGTCCGGATCCGTTTCCGGATCCCCGCCAGGAGGAGGAGGGACAACAGAAATCCCAAGGCCACCCCGATGGCATACACCACGGATTCAATAAAGCTGTAGGGCTTCCCGGTAAAGGGGCAGATATTGTTGATCACATCCAGGGTAACCGCCAGGATAGCGCAGTTGGTGGTGATCAAGGCCAGGTATATCCCCATGGAGGAATACAGGGCCGGAGCCGCCTTTTTGAGGTAGAATTCCACCAACTGGACCAGGGCAGCGATGACCAGGATAAACACCAAGAGCTGGAGAAAGACCAGGCCCAGGGGTTCCAAGATGAACCGGTAGATGGGCCAGGTAACGCAGGTGGCCAAGACCGTAACAAAGGTAACCGCCAGGCCCATGCCGATGGATTTATCCTCATCGGTACTCATCCCAATGAAGGGACAAAGCGCCAAGAACCGCATGAGAATCACGTTGTTGATCAAAAAGGCGGAGATAAATATTTTAAAAAGGTTCATGCTGGTTCCTCCTCATGATTTGCCTCGGTGGGCAATGGTTTAAGCCGGGCCTTGATTAAGAGGTTAAGACTGACAAAAAGGGAGAACACGAAGAAGCCTCCGGGGGGGAGCACAAAGAACAGAATCGGCGGAAAACTGGTGGGGAGGACATGGAAGCCCAAGAGGGTACCGCTTCCGAGGAGCTCCCGGATGATCGCGATACCGGTTAATACCCAGGTGTAACCCAAGCCCATACCCAGGGCATCGAAGATCACGTTCCCCAGGGGCTGCTTGGACGCAAAGGACTCAACCCGGCCCATGATGATGCAGTTGACCACGATGAGAGGGATAAAGACCCCCATAGCCTTGGATAAATCCGGGAAATAGGCCTTGAGCATATAGTCGATCACCGTGGTAAACGCGGCAATGACGATGATGAACACCGGAATCCGTACTGATTCGGGGATGAGTTTCTTGAACAGGCTTATCACCAACTCGGACATGAGGAGCACGAAGGTCATGGAAAGGCCCATGCCGATGCCGTTGGCCACTGCGGTGGTTACTGCCAAGGATGAACAGAGCCCGATCATCAGCATGAGCAGGGGGTTCTCCCGGATGATCCCGTTGGTGAAGATCCGTATGTAGCGGTTCATTGGGCGCCTCCATTTTGCGCGGCAAGCCACGCCAAGGCCGCCTCCCCTGAAGCCTTAACCGCACTGGTTACGGCCCGGCTCGTAATGGTTGAGGCGGTAATAGCCGCCACATCCGCTTTCACCTCGAAGGGGTCTTTTACGGACTTGCCCGTGAATTGCCCATAGAAGGCCGGAGATGTGGCGTTTGCCCCGAGTCCGGGGGTATCTTGATGTTCCAGGATCTTAATCCGGCTGATCCTGCCGTCCACACCGACTCCCACCAGGACCTTGAGGGTCCCGCCGTAGCTCGCGGTGGAAGCCTGAATCGCGGCGCCGATAATCGTCGTACCCTTGTGCACCGCATACTGGGTTTCAAAGGTTACTGCCGGATTGAGACGGTCCATAGTCTCGGTAATCTCCGGAAAAGCATCCCCTTCGGGAAAGAGTTCCTTTAAAGCCGTTTCCAAATCCGCCTGCTGCCGGGCCGCGATGGTCTCGCTCGTCGCGGAATACACGAAGGCAAGCCCCACACATGCGGCAGTGGCATAGAGGGCCAATACTATGCCCAGTTTCACCATACCTTTCATTTTCCAGCCCCCTTAGGCGTAGGCACAAAGCCGTATTTCTTCTGTAATAAACGGTTGAGGAAGGGGGTACAGGCGTTCATGATGAGCAGCCCGTAGGTAACCCCTTCGGGGAAGTTGCCCCATTTCCGGATAAGCACGGTGATGATCCCTGCACCAACCCCGAAGAGGAGCTTACCGTTGGCGGTGAGCGGCGCGGAAACATAATCAGTGGCCATGAACACTGCGCCGAAGATAATCCCCCCGCTTAACAGGGTGAACAGCGGGTCCAGTCCCAGGACCAGGGCGCCGAGGAACGAAGCCCCGATCATGGCTGTTGGAGCGCGCCAGTCTATGGTCTTGGTGAGCACGAGGAAAACCGCCCCGACCAGGATCAGGAGTATCGAGGTTTCACCGATACAGCCCCCGTGGTTGCCGAGAAATAGGGTCTTTAGGATGGACCCATAGGAAGGGGAGTCTGCCAGCCCTGCCGCCACAAAGTCCGCTCCCACTTGCGCCATGGAGCCGCCGGTCTTGAGAATCCCCAAGGGGGTTGCGCCGGTTACCGCATCCGTAAAGCCCCCGGGCCGGTACCAGGTGGTGAGCGCCGCGGGGAAACTCATGATGAGGAACGCCCGGCCGATGAGGGCTGGGTTAAACACATTGGCCCCGAGGCCGCCAAAAAATTCCTTGGCCACCACAATGGCAAAGATCGCGCCCAAGGCGGTAATCCACACCGGGGTTCCCGCGGGAAGTATCAGGGCGAGGATCAGCCCGGTTACCACCGCGGAAAGGTCCTTGATGCGGATATCCTGTTTGGTGAGCCACCGGAAGCAGGCTTCCCCAAGCACTGCGGCGGCTACTGCCGCGATGATGGTTACCAGGGCGGGTAATCCGAAGATGATGACCCCGAAAATCGAAACCGGGGCCAAGGCGATGAGCACATACGTCATGAGTCGCTTCGTATCAACCGGAGAAGCGATATGGGGACTGGATGCCAGGATCACCGTTACTTGTTCATTTTCTGTCATAGAAAATTCCTTTATTTTCTGTCATAGAAATTTTTTCCTTTTCTTCTAACGTAACGTATCTACCGTTAAACCTGCGGTTTGGCGGTAGCCGCGGCTTTTTTTGCGGCTGCTGCCTGAGCCGCCTGCTGCCGAGCCCGTAAGCGTCCTTTGCCGACCCTGAAACGCTGTACCAGCTTGATCCGGGCGGGACACATAAAGGTGCAGCTTCCGCACTCAATACAGTCCAGCAAGCCCGCTTTTACCGCATCATCCAGATCCCCTGCTTCCAGGCTATCATTCATGATCGCCGGGGAGAGCCTGCATGGACAGTTCCGGATACATCGGGCGCAGTGGATACAGGGACCTTCGGCCACCGCGTAGGTCTCCTCCGCGGTCATCAGGATGATCCCGGAGGTATTCTTCTGAATCGGGATCGCCACGGTGGGCACGGCAAACCCCATCATAGGGCCGCCGAAGAGGATCTTCTTGAGTCGCGGGTAATCAATATCCATAAACGCCGGCGGCAGATCCGTGAGCAAGGTCCCGATAGGAGCCCGGATATTTTTGGGGATCTTGCAGGCCCCTCCGCTCACGGTCAAATCCCGGTCGATCAGGGGCTTTCCTAGGGTAAAGGCCTCGGCTATAGCCACCAGGGTTCCCACGTTTTGGACAATACAGCCCGCATCCATGGGAAGCCCGCCAGAAGGCACCTCCCTGCCGGTCAGGGCGGCGATGAGCATCTTTTCACCCCCCTGGGGATAGAGAGTCTTGCACAACCCTACGGAGATGTCCCCTGGATAGCCTCCCAGCCGGATTTCCTGTTCCAGCAGGGGAACGAGCTTTTGCTTATTGTCCTCCATCCCGATAATGGCCTTCTTGACCCCGGTAATGGACATAATTATGGCAAGCCCCTGGATCAAGAGATGGGGTTTCTCGGTGATGACCGCCTCATCAGTGGTGAGGTAGGGTTCACATTCCGCGCCGTCCGCGATGATGATATCAATGGACTTATTCGGCGGCGGGGACAGTTTGACATGCACGGGAAACCCGGCCCCCCCCATACCGGTCATCCCCGCATCCCGGATCCGCTTGAGGGCTTCCTCTTTGGTACAGGTAAAGGGATCCAGGGGCGGCATGAACTCGCTCTCCGGGTTTTCATCAATCCCCTCAGCCTCGATGAGGATACACAGACCCTCACTGTTGTTTGATTGGATCCGAGGCTCGATCTTCTTGACGATACCGGAGATCGACGCATGGACCGGTACGGTCATAGGACCGGGACTGAGCGCGTCGGCGATCTTCTGCCCGCGCTTCACCGCATCTCCCACCTGGACTAAACTTTGATTCGGGGCGCCGAAATGCTGATTGATGGGAATCACCACCTGTTTCGGCGGGGGCACCAGCTCCACTGCTTTTCCCTCGGTAGCGGTTTTTCGAGTGGGAACATGCAACCCTCGTTTAAATGTGCTTACAGCCACTATACATCCTCCTTACAAACCTTAAAAAATCTTTTTAAGGGTATGATACTAGCACCTCTCTGCATCATTAGAAACCTTTGTGTATAAGATTCAGGCTGAGGCAGGTTGAACATGATTCAATTGAACATGATCCAACCGATAGCAAAACGATTTTTATACCATAGTAGGTCATTAGGTTAGACCTCAGGATCAGCCATTGGGTGAGGCTTATTAAAGTATTATTATTTTAAGGGATAAATGGAACAATCGTCAAGAGAAATGATGGTCATGTCCAGGGCGAGGGTATTAAAATTACTAATTCGTTGCTACATAATGACTTAGCAAAGTACCGGTTAAACAGAGCTGGTAACGTAAGTCTTTATAGTATAAAGACTTACGATGTTATGTATCCCGATTACCGGAGGAAGCGAGCGTCCTCCCCGTAACGCTATTTTTCTATTTTTCTCTATAGATATAGATAGGAACCGAGACGGATGCGATTCCGGGCAGGTCAAAAGCGCCCTGGATACCCCATTCCCGTGTACTCCCTGGGGGGCCGGGGCTTACCCGCGCGGCTTGGTCCCCGAGCAAGGCCGTCAGGCAGGCGCGTTCTCCGTCGTTTCCCCCGCTAGAAGGGGCCTGTCCAAGCCCCGCCCACGTAGAGGTAGGTGCCGCCCCGCAATCCATGATTGTTGTAGTAGGTCGTGAAGTCGGTGCGTAGAATACTCTGATTAAGAGTTATGTTACACCCGCTGCTAATGGTTATGCTGGTGAGGGGACAGTTCTGGAAGCTTGTAGGCTGGTTGATGGCCGTTACTTTCGGGAGGCTCACCGTACTCAGCTTTTTACTGTCCTCGAAGGCATACCGGTCGATGGTCTTTACCTCCGGGAGGTCCACCGTGCTCAACTGAGGACAGCGTGCGAAGACTCCCTGCTTGATGATCGTTGCCTTCGGGAGGCTCACCGATTTTAAGATGGCACACTGCAGGAAAGAGTTAACGCCGAGGGAGGTCGCCACGGGGAGGATCACCGAACTCAGGCTGTTACAGTTAGCGAAGGCGCCGTCACCGATGCCGGTTGCCGCTGGGAGGTTCACCGAACTCAGCCCGTCACAGTCCTGGAAGGCGTTAGTGCCGATGGAGGTCGCCACGGGAAGGTACACCGTGCTCAGTCGGTCACAGTTCTGGAAGGCGTAAGTGCCGATGCCGGTTGCCGCAGGAAGGTACACCGAACTCAGCCAGTCACAGTCATAGAAGGCGTAATTACCGATAGAAGTTACCGCCGGGAGGTTCACCGTGCTCAGCCCATCACAGTCATAGAAGGCGTAATCACCGATGGAGGTTGCCACAGGGAGGTACACTGTGCTCAGCCCGTCACCGTCATAGAAGGCGTAAGTGCCGATGGTCTTTGCCACCGGGAGGTACACCGAACTTAGCTCGTCACCGTCATAGAAGGCGTAATTGCCGATGGTTTCGATGTTCTCGCCGCTTATGCTCTTGAGCGCGGTGAAGTGCTGAAAAGTCGGCGCGCTGCTGCTTGTTCCCGCCTTTATGCTTAGGGCCCCCACAGGTAGGGTGAGAGACCCGATATAGGGCTCCCCGGTATTGTAGGTTCCAGGGTCAAATTCCCCGGCCATCAGCATCCCCGTCAGGGTACTCTGGGATAGGTCCAGGGCAACGTACTTGCCCGCTGTTTCCAGCGCTTCCAGCAGCGCCTCCCACGTATCGCTGCCGCCACTGGTGAAGTCGATACCCACCGGTACGGGAATGCAGTCAGCCACCGTGGCACCCTCCCCATCAATAAAGCTGGCCAGGTGGTCTCTAACCTCATCAACCCTGGTGAACTCCCCCCAGGTGGCCGTAAACCGTACATCCCTCGTTACCGTATACTCCTTCCCTCCCTTGTAGGTTGTTCCTCCCTCCTCCCATCGGAGAAACGCGGTCCCCGAT
>JAISPY010000056.1 GCA_031274565.1 Treponema sp. | reverse complement strand
ACAGCGAGGGAGCAGTCGCATCCGGGATCCGGGGATTATACCAGTGCAGGGGCGCTAAGGTTTCCCCGTCAACGGTAAGGGGAACCAGGGTAGGGCCGTTCCCGGAAATACAGATGGCCGCGGGACGCACACCCGGCTCCTGGGAAGCAAGCCGTGCCCAGCCACAGGCTAGCGCTTCCTCCCAATCCGAGGAACGGATTTTTCCCGTAGCAACCCGCTCCAGGGGATACGGCTCCCGGGTAAACGCGACTTTCCGACCATCAGGGTCAATCAGCGCGGCTTTAAGCGCGGAGGTACCTATATCCGCGCAGAGGAAGCATCTGCCCATCACGGCTCCGCGAAGAGCTTGACGATGACGTCCCGGTTATCCAAGAGCGGACTCAAGGGCAGGCCCTGGTGCAGCCGGGAAATGGTCTGGGCAAAGAGTTTCGTAATATCCACCGTGCGATACCATTCCTGCTGCAAAACCGCTTCCTGATAAATGGCATTGGTGCCGATGATGCGATAAAAAAGCCCTGCTTTATAGGCCGCATTGAAATAGGAAATCGCGTCCCCCGAAAAGAGGGGAAGGCTTATGGCAGCTATCACCTTGCCTGCCCCTTGGTCTTTGAGGAATTGCATGGCTTTGAGGAGGGTGCCGCCGGTTCCCA
The DNA here is from genome assembly GCA_031274565.1 of Treponema sp. Lineage (GTDB taxonomy): Bacteria > Spirochaetota > Spirochaetia > Treponematales > Breznakiellaceae > JAIRLU01. The sequence goes on along the minus strand of JAISPY010000056.1, from coordinate 4,318 downwards.
GCATATCGTCCGCCATGAACACCGTCTTCCCTTTGACATTTCCCAGGAGCTTTATCTCGGCGATGTTGTTTTCCAGGGCGTCCTTGGAAACCCGGGAATAGTCCCGCTCTTTATACAGGAGGGCCAAGGGCTTCTTCAGGGCAGTGGCGTAGAATTTGTTCCTATCCACCGCGCCCGTATCCGGCGAGACTACCACAAAATCATCGTTCAATAAGACCCCGGAAAGTTCTGACAGGGAACGGATGATCTGGTAACTGGCATGGAGATTTTCGAGACGCAGGCGATTAAAGGCATTGACAATCTCCCGAGAATGGAGGTCCAGGGTAATGATCCGGTTCACCCCCAGGGATTCGAGGATCTTCCCCACCCGACTTGCGGTAAGCCCTTCCCGACCCTTTTTCTTATGCTGCCGGGAATAGGGGTAAATCGGCACCACCAAGGTTACCCGCTCGGCCCCGGCTTGCCTGGCCGCATCCACGGTAACCAAAATGGTCATCAGGTGATCGTTCACCGAGAGAATCTGCCGGGTCTTGCCGTCATTAAAGGCAACAGGATAATGATTTTCCACATCCTGTACAATGTAGATATCCTTACCCCGGATAGATTCCAGGATCTCCGCTTTGACTTCCCCATTGGGAAAGAGACTAAACCGCACGGGAGGGTTGAAACGGGGGGTACGAAACGCATCCGGTTTACCGCTTACCTGCCGTATCGGATGTACCACATCGTTGATGCAGTTGATCCGCTCGGCCATGGCAGGGACATCCAGGTTATACCGTTTGGCCAAAGTCTCGGCCATACACTCGAAGTTACGGCAGTACTCTTTTTCCAGATGGGCAATCACCGCATTCGCAAAAACCTCGCCTCCAGGACAGGCTAATACGGCAAGATTTGCCGGGTTGGAATAATTCATGGATACCTCCGGTATATCATAGGGAGGATTAATTTTCAAGTAGGGTGATCTCTACCCGCCGGTTCCGATGCCTGCCTTCATCGGTGCGGTTATCCGCCAGGGGCCTTTCCGCGCCATACCCCCGGACCACCACCCGGTCCGCGGCGCGGACCTGGCGCTCGATGAGGTAATCCGCCACCGTGGAAGCCCGTTCTTCTGAAAGCCGCATCCGACCGGCGGCAGAACCGGCTAAGGCGGTATGGCCCCCCACCAGGATATCTCGGTCCTGATAGCGCTTGAGGATTTCCACGATAGTATCCAGTTTACGGGTTTCCTGGGGCAGCAGCACTGCAGAATCCGGCTGAAATTGGATGTCCTCCAGGCTGAGCGCGATCCCTTCCTCGGTTACCCGCACGGACACATCCCCCAAGCCCAAGCGGGTAATCTCATCGGCAATAGCCCCGGCGATCTGCTCCTTATCCATAACTGAAGATTCGATAAGCTCCGCCTCTGCCCTGCCCCGGAACTCGATGGTCTCGCCGTTGGAGAGGGTAAAGACCATGCGGAACTGCTCTTGGTATGCTGCAGGCTGCCCCTTTTGGGTATCCCAATACACCACCTGATCCAAGGCCCCCATGATCCTCCGGGGATACTGGTTCCCCGCTGCCGCAGTAGGCTCCGCTAGAATACGGTAGGACACGGAAAACGCGGGATAGGCCCTATCCTGCCATTCCCGGTTCCCTAAAAAGACGTATTCTGCGGTAAAGGGGATCCGATAGGGTTCGCTGATACCGAAGCTCCCCCGCAGATCGTGGACTTCAGAGCCTTCGGCTGACCAGGTATCTCCGGGCTTGAGATCCCGCTCCGGAAACACCGGCACATTCCGAACCATGGGCATAAAATAACCGGAGTCTATCGTGAGGTAACCTTGCGCATCCCGGCCAAATTCCGAGCGGTACTCCTGCTCCCAGTGAAACCCTGGACGCTCATCAGATCCGGAGGACCGTTCCGCGGTCTGAAAGACCGCCTCATGTTGGGCAATCCCGTTCTGTATGCTCCGTACTTCCGCGGCGATCCGGTTTACCATTTCTGACCGGTGATCGAAGCGCCGGTTTACATACACATCCTCATACACCCGAGAGATGATCCGGTACTTATCGCCGACCCGGTGCTTATAGGAAAAGGTTTCCGCTCCCAGAACCGCGGGAATCCACAGGTGTATCCAGCCCCACAAAAGAATAGCCCATCCCCCGGTTTTTGACATACGGCGCGCTCCCCTCTCTATACGCTCTGTTTTTGCCGGACTGAGCGTACTATGTTCGGTAAGGCCTCAAGTATGACGTCTATTTCCGCTTCCGTATTGTACCTGCTCAAGGAGAGACGCAATGCCCCGTGGGCCAATGCAGGAGGATACCCCATGGCGAGCAGTACATGGGATGCGTCTTTCGATGCAGCGGAGCAAGCAGCCCCTGAACTCGCGCAAATACCGATCTTATCAAGTTCGGGTATCAAGAGTTGCCCTGGCACCTGTTCAAACAGAAAAGACGCGAGACCGGGTAAGCGATGCACGGGGTCCCCGGTAAGATGCGCACCGGGAATCTTGAGGATTCCCGCAATAAGTTTATCCCGTAACCGTGCTATGCTTTGTAGGTGGGCGTCCAGATCCGTAACCGATGCTTCCAGGGCAGCGGCCATGCCTACCAGGGAAGCGACGTTTTCTGTACCGGATCGCCTGCCTTTTTCCTGCCCGCCCCCGGCAATCAAGGGCGTTACCGGTAAGCCCAGTTTTGAAAACAATGCGCCAACCCCTTTGGGGCCGTGAAATTTATGGGCGGAGATGCTCAGGAAATCAACCCCTAAGGCATGCACATCCAGGCGGATATGCCCAACTGCCTGCACCGCGTCGGTGTGAAAGAGCACATTCCGTTTATGGGCAGCCGCACAGAGTGCTTGTATGGGAAGAACCGTTCCAACCACGTTATTGGCGCTCATAATACTCACTAAGAGCGTATCCTCACGAATCGCCTGAGTAAGCTGTTCCGGCGTAATCATACCAAACCGATCCGGCTCAAGCAGGGTTATTTCAAATCCATCGGCTTGCAGGTTCTCCAGGGGCCGCAGCATCGCGTTGTGTTCAATCTTCGTGGAAATCAGGTGTTTGCCTTTCTTAGCTTGCTGTTTACTGACGCTATGTACTATCCAATTATCCGCTTCAGTTCCGCCGGAGGTAAAATAGATTTCATTATTATACGCGCCAATGGCCTGGGCAATGCGCTTCCGTGCGGTTTCAAGGGCTTGCTGCGCTTCCTGTCCATACGAGTGGGTTGATGAGGGATTGCCGAAAGATACGCCAAGATAGGGCATCATAGCTTGTAAAACCGCTTCCGGCATAGGGCTTGTGGCGGCATTATCGACATATATCCTCGGGGTATGCATAAAACGGTTTATCTCCCTCCCCCCAACCATAGCGCATACCCCGTTATCCGTCAAGGTTACGCAGCTCTTCGCCCCTTTCGGCGTTGTGAAATCACGGTTCAGGATGGTTTCATAGGTTGGGAGGCCATTGTTCAAGTTCGTCACGGGGATAAACTCCCGCATCTCTCAGTAAAGAGTACCGCTTGTCCTAACAAAACCCCTTGATATACTCTAACCGTCCCTCCAGCAAATCCCCTCCAGGTATCCCTACTCCACCTTAAACTTGGCCACCTCTCCCATCAACCCCTGTATCCGTTCTTTGTTTTCCGCACTTATCCCTGCCACCCGGTCCATCGAACTGTTTATCTGTTCCGCTCCTGTCGCTATCTCTTGGACCCCTCCCGCTATCTCGTCCGTCAATCGCCCGAGACTCCGACTCTCCTTTATCACCCGTTCACTCCCCTCCAGCATCTCCCCACTCCGCTCCTTCACCAACTCCGTCAGCTCACGCAACTCCCCTATCGCTTCAAGGATACTCTGGCTCCCCGCTCCCTGCTCCTCCATCGCTTCCCGCACCGTTTTCTCCTGTTGCGTTACCCGCTCTATCCCCTCCCCAATCCCTTCAAACTTCAGCAATACTCCCTCCGTCGATTGCGTAATCTTCTCTATCGAATCCTTGATCTTCTTTAACACATTACTTATCGTCTTCGACTGCACCGCCGATGATTCCGCTAACTTCCGTATCTCACTGGCTACCACCGCAAATCCCTTCCCCGCTTCTCCTGCATGGGCCGCTTCTATCGCCGCGTTCATCGAAAGCAGATTCGTTTGACTGGCGATGGTTTCCATCACCCCGTTGATCTCCAACAATCCCGCTGATTCTCGGTCGATTTCCTGGATATTCTCCGCCACTTCCTGTAACCCGCTGCGGCCCACGGCGGAGGATTCCGAGAGGTCCACGATATTATGCACATTCTTCACCAGGGTGTGGGTTACGTTTTGGATATTCGC
>JAISPY010000298.1 GCA_031274565.1 Treponema sp. | reverse complement strand
GGGCAGGAGGATATCAGCCGGTAGGGGTAAAAAGCATACCAGGCAGATAAATCACGAAAAAAAGTCGTCAAAGACAGACGGGGGGATGTTCCCATCTTTAAGAATGATTAATTCGACAGTCTCGGTATGCGCAGTTGCGTTTTTTAATAGAACTCAATATCAAATACTTTTATTGATGATATTCCCAATCCATCCTTATTTGCACGGCTAAATTGTAACTGATATATTGAGTTTTTATTAAATCCTACACGTCTTCCCCATTCACTTGGCTGCCTCAAACTTGTATAGGGTATATTTATTGTTACTATTTTATTCCTTCTTGTATTTATCGTCCCACGATAAAATGCATAATCTGTTGCTGCTTCTCTTGTTGCAAATTCTAAATACCATCTTTTTCCGTCTCCATACACACTAAATTTTATTCCAGATGCGGCTTTTACTTTTTTCATGATACCGCTATCTGATATTAGGATACATCCCCATGGACTTTGATACCCCCTGTTTAAGGTTAATTCCATATTTATTACTGTCCGTTCTTCGCCTTCTATTACTTCTCTATTGAGACTTACTTTCCCTGTTGATCCACCTCCTTGACTCTCATCCGTTTCAACTATCAGTCCGTTTGCATTTGGTATTATTTTTGCAGAAGTATTCCCTGAAATATTATTACCAAAAGAAATTGCTGGTACTGAATAACCGGTTCCGGTTAAAGCTCCTATCCTGCTATCTTGCCGAACATCAACATTTTGCATCCCTTGTATCTGTGCCGTCTCTACTGATATTGCTCGAATCCTAAGACGGTACATATCCCCTACCGCAACTATCGAACCGGAAATTATTGTTTGCGCTCCCAATTTCTTCCCTATTGATTGGGCTGTTTCATCACTTACTTCTCCTGACAATTGAAAAGCCATCTCCTGCTGTATTACGTCTAAATTTCTTCTATCAACTACAGCTAATGCTCCTTCATTAACAATATAACCAATTAACTCTTCTACAATATATTCCGATAATTGTGTCCAATTTGAAGTAAAATTGAGCACCAAAACTTTGGATCCGGCCGGGATTCTTCCTCGTAAATAACTGGTCGAATTACTCAACGCCATATCCAATGTAAGGGCGTTCTGGGCAAATACCAACATCTGAAATAAAAGAACATTAACTACTATTATTAAACATTTTTTCATTTTTCTTTACTCCATAATATTTTTTAACACAGATTTTTTATTTTGTCAATATTTTTTCGAGTGCCATTGCATATAACTCCCTTTTCACGCATTTCGTATATCCTACCATAACCCGCACATAACGGTCAAGCGTATCATACACGGCACAATACCATACTGCCCACCCTTTGGCTAATCACGAAGGGGTTCACAAAAACGAACGGCTTCCCGTAAAGGGGAGCCGTTTGTATCCCTGATGATGCGTTAATCTTGGGCGAATCACTATTGCTTTTTCGCTGCTTTCGCTGCCCGCTTTTCTTGCATAACCTGCTTGAAAAGCGCATTGGCGTCAATTTTTTCATCTACTCCAAACTGCGGGACGTTGCCTTCGCCGTTGATGCTGCGGAAGAGGGGTTCCTCCTCCTCCTGCACCTGGTATGCCCAGCTATTGTAGTTATTGACCAGATGATCCAGTACGGTAGCAATCGCTAAGGTGTAGTATATCAAGGAAGCGTTGTTTCGTTTCTTACTCCCCAAGAGCATATTAAGCCGCATGGAAAGGGGATTCGATACCTGGAAGACGTAGGATGTCCAGGGATTTTCAATGCCCTCGCAGGGAGCCCCTCCTTCCGCGCCACCCCGCTTGCTGCTCTCCTCTATTTTAGTGGCGATCATGGTAAGGTATTTCCGCAGCTTTCTCACCTCGGGATACACCGGGACCATGCTGCCTTTTTTAAAAGGCGTGGAGGAAAGGGTTTCAAATTTATAATAGGGAAGGAAACAAATTCGCTTAATCCATTGCAATTCCGTATAGATACGTTTCGCATAAGGTGAAGTCCTGGACTCCACGGAGGTATCTAAGAGGCGGCAGTACTCTTGTAAACGGGTAAGGTATTCTTTGCTGAAGGTAATTTCAAAATCACGCCAGTGCTCTAAAATGTCGGTCATAATTTGTCCAATCGGCTCTGAAGACTCACCCGGTCCCAGGATCGTTTTAAACGATACATACCTAAGCCCAAAAAACAGTTCCTCCAGAATCCGTATTAATATCGCCACCTGCAGGATCGGATCCCGGGGAGAAATCAGTTCATACCCTTTCAAATCGAAGATTTTTGCGAAATACGCATAGAGATCCGGGTACGACGAAAGGTTATCCCAACCGGCCTTAGGAAACAGGGATTCCAGGATACGGAGGCCCCGATCCAGGGCTTTCCGCTCCGCTTCATCCGCGGCTTGCCGGGCTATAACTTCAGCGTCATCAGCATCCAAGAAATTTTTTGTAGCCTCTCCTGCCTGGGCTTCCGGTTTATTTTCAGCGCCCTTTTCTTCGGCCTGGAGCTGGTTGGGAGAAATACGGTCTTCCTCGGTTACGTTAAGAAAGGCCATGATGCGTTTTTTTCGTGCCGAGAAGAACTGATCATAGGGTATCCAGGTATCGGATACTAATTTCAGGAAGAGGGGATATAACAGGTACTGTATATCCTTGCGTATGACCACAAAGGCGTCTAGGGCGGAATGGATAAGGTGCTGATACTTCTCCTTGGCTTCCATAGGATTGTCTATGTATAAAAATTTATAGAGTAACTTATAGGCTTCTTTAATATGAAAGTCAACCGTTAGCTTTTCCAAGATAAAAAGGGGCCTATAGATATCCCGCAGGATATCCGCACAATCATTGGTGCTGACATTCCGCGGACGGGACTGTAGTCGGGCCATGACGCTGGTGATCCGCTCAATATTCCAAGACCGAATGGTATCCAACACGGAACATACAAAGGGGGATGTTTTTTTGAGCTGTTCATTGCGCCGGAGGTTATTCCGGGGAAACATGGTTCGTGTAGAAACCACCAAAAGTTCTATCTGTTTATAATATTCATTCAGTCGTTTGCTCACAAAGACCCGGCTTACCAAATCAGGCGGCTCCTTAAAGAACGAAAACAGGGCGATTAAAACCTGTGAGGGAGACTTTATATCAAATTGCGCTTGAGCGGCGTACCGGTCCATCCTGAATCGCTCACTATACCGTACCTTAATCGGCACTGCGGGATCATCCCCGGCGCCTATAGGTTTCTTTTTGGAAGGTTTTTTTATGAGGATCGAGTTCGCTGCCTTGGGAGTGGAAACCTGCTGCACCCGCTGTCCCGATTGGCTCGTGGACGTATTAGTATTCGGCGGAGCGGCTCGTTTGGGGTGAGGGGAAACGGTTGCCAGCGGATCCGGTGTCTTTTCGGTCCCCACTTCACCGCCCAAAATTTTAGCCATCCGTTTGGCTTCCTGCTCATCGAGGGTCCCTAATTTCTCCCGTACCCGTCCTAATTCACCGGGATCGTATACTGCTTTTTTTGCCATGCTCTTATTATAACACCTTTTCTTCGTTTTGAAAAAAAATTTTACGCGCCCGCTTACCTGCTTATACCCGCAGATACAGGCGCTCCCCTAAACCCCACAGATTACGCACCGGGATCGGTTTCCCCGTACTGTCAAGGACCATACCGTTGTAATATCCCAGGGGAGTGTCATACTCGGTCTTCATGAGCAAGAGGTTAAGTCCGCTCCGGATAGGTTCTCGGGGCGTAAAAATGAGATCCACCATGCCCTCCATATCCTGGATTATCCAATCCGATTGGATGCCTTGGGGCATGGTAATATGTACCGGCGGCAAGGGGGTTAAACGGCCATCCACCCAGAGGGCATTTTCATTATTCTTAAAGGTCTCTTTGGCCTGATTTTCCGCGATACTGAAACCATAGCTGCGGTTTTCCCCGTCAAAACCAAACCCCGTACACCACACCGAATGCATCCGGTACGGATAATACCCCTTAAAATCACCGAAAAACCCCAAGGTCTTAGCGGGGTCCAGGGAGATGTGCCGGCCTCCGAACACCATGTCCCCCCGGACTGCCGCAAGCATCTTATACGCATACATGCAGCGCCGTTCGGTAAATAACAGACTCACCCCCAGGGGCGTTACCTTGCTTCTATCCGCCTCATACTCCACATGGGCCGTAAAGGAAGGCCGCTTACGGGTTGCCTCTATATCAAGATCCACCTTTATAATACCCGCATCAAGCCAGTCATGGATACGGAAAAAAAAGCCGTAGGATCGGCTGTCAATCGACGCATTGGAAAGGGTCCGAGGCATCCGCCAGCCGCTTAAAGGCATGAGCTTCCTAAACCGGAGCTGTTCCTTGGTTTCTTTATCATACAACAAAACCTGGGCCCACCGGTAGTATTTAATATTACTGAGGATCGCCTCAAGATAAAACCGAGCATCCTGAATCACAAAAGATTCCCACTCTTTGATTCGGTAATCCAGCATCCATCGAGGAAGCGGGCATACAAAGGGCCGCTGTATCGATAAGAGATCTACCTCATTAAATGCCTCCGTCCATGTTCCCTGCAGGGGTTTTCCCTGTTCCAGGGGACTTGCCCGCTGGGGCTGTATTTCCCTTATATACATACATTTCTCTTATCGATCGTTTTGCGTATTATCTATAATCGGCGTTCCTTAATCGGTGTTCTCTTATTTTTTCTCTGATAACCCTGGGTTTTGCTCGTACCGATGCCGCGCTTTTTTTCGATCCCATGGGAGAGGGTATAGAGGATCAGCGCCAAAGCAGCGGGGATGCCTAAGAGTGCGGTAGCAGGCAGCGCGCCCAAGCCCTGGATACCCAATCCAATATGCTCGGCTAGGGCAAATACCACCGCGGCGGCAGCCACCCCCCACACCCGACGGAAACCCAGATATACCGCGGCTAAGGCTATCCAGCCCCGTCCGGCCACTCCCCCGGGCGTATAGACCCCCACTCGAAAGGTCAATGCAGCTCCGGCTAAGGCGGCAAAAAAGGCCGCCGCAGCCCAGGCCCCCTCCCGATACCGATCCGGGCGAATACCCCGTTCCATCGCCGCCTCGGGTGAACGCCCGGAGGCTCGTAGACGCAGCCCGAGGGGGGTTCTGTCGATGATGAGGCTGGCAAGGATGCTGCTTAGCCACGCAACATACACCCAGGGAAGGTGTCCTGAAAGCAGGGAAAAGAGGGTTCCTACAACCGGGATATCCGCTGCCCAGGGAAGGTACAGGGGGCCTGGTATGGGTATGCCCGGATTCCGCAGCACCCCCTTGGTACCAAACCAGGTAAGCGCCAGGGAATCGGTGATGCCTCCCGCAGCCAAATTAAGGGCAAGCCCCACGATGAAGGGATTAGCCCTGGTGAGCCTGACAAACCGGGCCAAGGCCCAGCCAGCGAAAGCCCCCATCAAGGCGGTGATACCGAAACCCCAGAAGACCGACCCGGTTTTGAGCGCGATAACCCAGGCAAAGAAGGAGCCTAAGCTCATAAAACCTTCGATGAATATCCCCAGCGCGCCGGATAATTCGCTCAAGAGCGCCCCGAGGCTTGCCAGCATAAGCGGAGCGGCAGCGGTGCATAGACTGGAGATCATGGTTAGCTCCGGAATTTTAGGATCCAGGGGAACCTGACCTGAACCGTGGCCAGGAGCAGTACCGCCGCCTGAATCAATGACGCGGTTTCAAAGGTGAGTCCCGCGGTGAGCAGAGCTGCGTCAGAACCTGCCTTGAGCGCGCCGTAGACCAGGGCCGCAGGGATCAGGGCCAGCGGACGGTTCCGGGCGATGAGGGCCACTGCAATCGCCGACCAGCCCAGTCCCCCGGAGAAACCCAGGTGGCAGCGTCCGTAGGTTCCTGCCACCGCAAAAAAACCGGTGAGGCCCCCCAAGGCTCCTCCGACGCTCAGGGCTGGAACCCAGAATCGCTCCGGATCGATGCCCCCATACCGGGCAAAGGCCGGAGCTGCTCCGGCAATGCGGAACCGGTATCCCCATACGGTCCGATTGATGAAGCAGTTTCCGGCGATGACCAGGAACAGTGCGGCGATACAGGAAACCGAAAGGCTTGAAGGCGGAAGGAGGCGCGGGAGCAGCCATGCCTCTGGAATGGGCGCCATAGCCAGGAGGTTCCCCGCGGGATCCCGCAGGGGACCTGCAATGAGGTAGTCCGCTGCCGGAGCGAGGGCCTGGGTGAGCAGGAAGGAGGTGATAAGCTCATGCGCGCCGAAGCGCTGCTTGAGGACGCCGGTAAGCGCGCCCATCCCCCCCCCCGCTGCCAGAGCCGCCAGGACTGCCAGACCACAGACTCCCCAGCCGCCGGAATTCCCGGAGAGGAATACCACCGATGCCGCCAGGCCCCCCAGGTAGATCTGCCCTTCCCCGCCCAGATTGAAACAGCCTCCCCGGAACGCGATGGTCATGCCCAAAGACGCGGTGAGCAATAACCCACTATAGTCCAGGGTATTTCCCAGAAACCAGGGGGATGACCAGGGACCGATGAAAAAGGTCCGGATGCTTGGTCCGGGATCCGGCGCATAAACCGCCATGATGAGCAGGATCACGAGGATCCCCCCACCCAGGGTAAGCACGGCCCCGAAAACCGGCCCGGGGATGAAAAGCCTATACCCCTTGGCCGGTCCCTTACCCATGAACCGCCTCCTTGAAGCCGCCGGTCATGGCCTTGCCGATCCGGGCTTTGTAGGTATCCATACGAGCGGCTCCCTGCTCGCGGGAATCCAGGGGTATCCGGGCGGAAAAAGTCCCGTTCCGTAATACCAAAATGAGGTCAGAAACCGCTATCAGCTCCTCCACATCAGTGGAAAAGAGGAGCGCCGCCCTCCCCGGCGCAACATAATTGGATAGCTTCCCGGCAAGCCGCTCCCGACTTCTCCCGTCCAGACCCCAACCCGGTTCCGCCAATATCAGGAGCGGGGCATTTTCCGCGAATTCCCGGGAAAGCATGATCCGCTGCAGCATACCCCCGGAAAAGGAAGCTCCCCTGGTTTTAAAAGAGCCGGTCACTTGGGCTTGGTGCATGATGCGGCCCGCCAAGGAATCGAGAAACTTTTGGTCCATGACGCCGAATTTCCCCCAGAATCCCCGGCAAGCGCGCTGGTGAGCGTGGATGATAATGCTGTCCTGCAGGGGTAGATCCGGGGCAAAGCCGGTCCGGTCTGCGCTGAGATAGGCCCCTCCGGCCTCACGGAAGGTCTTCACCCCCGCCAGGTTTCGGCCATTGATACGGATGGTTCCACCGGCGGGCGCAAGAAACCCGGTAAGGGCCAGTTCTAAGGTTTCAAGCCCGCTGTCCCGGACCCCGGCAATCCCGGTGATGGTACCAGGGGCAAGTTCCAGGTCGATGTTCCGTATGAAGGGTCTCCCCGGCGCTTCTACGGAAAGCCCTTGCACCGAGAGGATCGGTTCTGCAGATCCCCTGGGAACCGCTTCCGGGAACATGCGGTGCGGCACGAGCGCCGGGTCCTGCTGCTTATGGTCTATGCCAAACATGAGGGCCTGGAGGGTTTCAGCACTGAGGGACCGAACTGACCGGACGGCACGGGTTTTTCCCTTCCGTAAAACCGTTACCCGGTCGGCAATGCCGAGGGTTTCTTCCAGTTTATGGGAGATGAGTACGATACCTTTGCCCTCCTTTCTGAGGAGCTTAAAAAGGGCAAAAAGCCCTTGGGTTTCCTCAGGGGTAAGGACCGCGGTCGGTTCATCGAAGATGAGGTACCGGACATCCCGGAGCAGCAGGGCGAGGACCGCAGCTTTCTGCCGCTGGCTTACGGTAAGCTCCGCAGTATCCCGGTCCAGGGGCAGCTCAAACCCCCAACGGTCAGAAAGGGTACGAACCGCGTTACGAGCCTTCCGGGGATGCAAAACCCCGAGTGAACCCGGTTCAGTTCCAAGTATACAATCCTCCCACACCTTAAACCCCGGGGTCAAATGCGGGTACTGACGGACCATGCCGATACCTAGGGCCAAGGCGTCCGCAGGGCTTGCGAAGCGCCGCTCCTGCAGATCCACCAGGATACGGCCCGCCGTAGGCGCCAGGTACCCTGCCATGATGTGCATGAGGGTAGATTTCCCCGCGCCATTTTCTCCCAGCAGGGCGTGGATCTCCGCGTCCCGGAGTTCAAAATCAGTCGAATTCAGGGCATGAACCCCATTAACCGGAAAATATTTCTGTATGCCCGCTAAGCATACCCCTTTCTCGTGCGGTTTCACGGCTAGTCCCCTATATGCAAGGCCCCTGAACGGATCTGTTCGAGCAAGCGCCGCTGCTTTTCCCGGATCGGGGCGCTCACCGAAGCCTGATAATTCGGATCCGCTTCAATAAAATCCACGTACCCCTCCGCGACACCCAAGACCTCGGCGCTGCCGAAGGGGAGGGTACCCTCCAGAAAACGGATGGTTTGTTCGTAGGCAGCCTTATCCTGGTAAAGCACGGCGCTTCCTACCACCGTACCGGGCCGTACCCCGTAGCCATTGGTATCAAACCAGACCACCTTGGCCCCGGCTTCAAAAGCAGCCTGGACCACCCCCTCATTGGCTCCTCCCGCCACACAGAGGATCACCGCGGCCCCGCCCCGTATCATATCCGCGGCAAGTTCCGCTGCCTTACCCGCATCAAACCAGTTCCCCAGGACCCGAAAATCCACGGTACAATCCGGATCCGCGTGCTGCGCTCCCTCCCGATAGCCCGGCAGTATCACCTCGTTCATGGCAGGGTATTCCTGACCTGCCACCAATCCGATCCGTCGGGCCTGCATGCCTTCGGGTGCAGCTTCCAAGGCAACCAGGGCCGCGATATGCCCCGCCATATAGGCCTGTTCCCGCTGCTTATACCGTACCGTGTAGATCCGGGGATTCCCCGCAAGCTCCCCGTCCAAGAGGAGGAACCGCTGTTGGGGAAATTTGGCGGATACTGACGACGCGATAGCCGGAAGCGAAGGATTGGAAGACACGATAAGCTCGTAGCGGCCTGAAGCTGCCAAGGCGGTGATCCGGCCTTCCCATTCGGCCTGATTAAAACCGCCTTCAATGACCGTAACCGAAACCGTACCCTGGGGACCGCTTTTTTCCTCTGCAGCCTGCCGCACCCCTTTTGCCAACAGCTCATAGATAGGACTTCCGGACATGACCCCAGGAATGAATACCGCAATGGCCGGCCCCTGGTCCGCCGGGCCTTTCCGGGATGCATCTTTGTTTCCGATTCCAAACCCTTTGAGGGTCCCCATACATACCAGCAGCGAAAAAACCAACATACTTTGTTTCATAAAACCTCCGTATAACCGTCCCCAACTCGTAGTTTCCAAGGCAATAAAAAACCCCGGATGCGATCCAGGGTATTGTTGAAAAAGATAAGGCTTCAGAAACCGGCTCGGGGAATCGAAGGCTCAATTTTCTTCCATCCGGACTGTACCGTCGGCACCGGAATTTCACCGGTTCAGTTTAGGGCTTTTTCTTGGGAACCCTAAAGTCGCGGGCTATACCGCCGGTTGGGAATAGTAAGTGCCATTGCCGTACAATGCCATTCACGCACCCCACCCTGAAAATCGTATCTTTAAGATACGCTCTTTTATGGGGTGAAGTCAAGAAACGCATAAAAAAAATAAAAAAAGAGCAAAATTGCAGCGGGACACGGGGCAGGGCAACAACATTTAAAATTATATTTCTTTGTAGGATAAGGAATTAGGCAGTGCTGTACCCCGTATCTGTGGTGAAGCATTTCCTTATCCTCCAATAAATTGAGAAAAGTACCTGCGCTTGCCCTGATCCTGTTGACCGATGGACTTGATTTATTAAACGCTTTTGATTATAATTATGTTATGAAATTTTAAGGTTTTATTGGTTTTACCATACGGTTGTATAAGGAGATGCAGAAGATCGTGAAAACGCCTTTCGTCCGCTTCCCCAGTGAGGGTAGTGGTCTATTGTTAGGGGGGGCGGGGGGGGGGGGGGGGGGGGGGGGGGGGGGGGGGGGGGGGGGGGGGGGGGGGGGGGGGGGGGGGGGGGGG
>JAISPY010000222.1 GCA_031274565.1 Treponema sp. | reverse complement strand
CAGCAATACCATGACCTAATAGTCATGGTATTGCCTTATGGTGTAAGCCATGAGCATAACATGCAGGGCATTTTATGCGTGCGCGGGTCCTACATCAGCGTAATCGGTGGATTTTTTATTTTTAAAAAAATACCCGCTCATTTTTGCGCATTAAGCACGGTGGTCATTCCCTAATTCGCGTTCATTCGCGGACTCTTTTGTTTATATGCGCTGGCCCTGTAATGAGTATCCACTCAGGATAAACGCATAGCAATGGGGATCCGCGAAATCCGCAGACATTGCTTCTTTCATCGTAGTTCTGCGTTTACCCTGTTACCCGACTGCCGGTCTTGCCAGCCGCTCCTTGACTCGGTCTATCTGCTGTTGTATCTCCTCGATCTCCCGGTCGTAGCGTTTTCCATAGGAGCCGGGGACATGGACACCGGTTTGCCCTAGAACCATCTCCCGGTCTTCTTCGAGTTCTTCCAGGAGCCGCAGTAGCTTCCCCAGCGTTTGCCCAAGGGCCGCATCATCCATTGTTTCAAAATCTATATCCTGCATAGGTAGGTCTCCTTTAATAGCTTCTTTCAAAAAGCATATCCAAAAATACTATCAAAAATAAGCGCGTTTTTATACATTTTTGCAATATTACCGCTTGACAGAGAAAAAATAGTATGTTCTTATAAAGAGAAACGTTTCTTTATACAGAAACGTTTATACGCATAACCAAGGAGCACTAGCTATGGAAACTTTCACGAAGAAACGGACCCTCGGGGCACAGGAAAAAAAGGGGCTTCCCATAAGGGATGTATTACTCATCGGCATCCTGCTTGCCGCAGGGGCGGTACTCAAATTTTTTGTGGGTTCGGTCATCAACTTTGGGATGAAGCCCAACTTCATCATCGCCATGTACTGTCTTATCATTTTGCTGATAAAGCCCCGCCTGCTTGAAGCGGCAATCATCGGCATCCTCGCGGGGGCAGTATGCCAGTTCTTTCCCGGACAGCCCTATATCAATTTTGTGAGTGAATTAACCGGGGCCGCGGCTATGTGCCTGTTGACCAAACTGCCCCTGGAGCAACTTAAAATCCCGGTAAAGACCCTGTGCTGTACCTTTCTAAGCACCCTGGTAAGCGGCTTTACCTTCATTGGGGTCATGTATGTACTGTACTATTCCGGGATGGATATTACCCCCACCCCCTTGGCGATCTTCATGGCGATCATTTTCGGTACCGCCTGTATTAACTCGATCATCGTCCAGGTCCTGTACATACCCCTGAAACTTGCCTTAAAGGTCTAAACTACGGTATGCAGGGGCCTTTTAAACGGTTAGAAAAACATGATTAGGATACAGGATTTGAGCTTCCGTTACCGCGGAAGCACGGAATTTGCCCTTTCCCGGATCAACCTGGAAATACCTCCGGGGGACTTCTTGGGGATCATCGGTTCCTCTGGCGCGGGGAAATCGACCCTGAGCTACGCGATAAACGGCGTGGTCCCCCATCATTTCCCCGGGGATTTTTACGGGGAGATCACCATCAACGGGCTGGACACCCTAGACACCGCTCCGGAGACCATCGCAGGTCAGGTGGGAAGCGTGTTTCAGGACATAGACGCCCAAATGGTGGCTTCCGTGGTGGAGGATGAGATCCTCTTTGGACTGGAAAACTTCAGGGTCCCCCGGGAAGCCATTGAAAGCCGCCTGGAAACAGCCCTCGCCGCGGCAGGCATTGGGGACCTCAGAAAGCGGACCATCAGTTCCCTTTCAGGGGGACAGAAGCAGAAGGTAGCCATAGCGGCCATAACCGCGCTGCGGCCCCGGATTATGCTCTTGGACGAACCTACCGGAGAACTGGATCCCCGGTCAAGCCGGACTATCTTTGCCTATCTCAAGGAACTCAATGAACAGTACGGCATTACCATCATCGTGATAGAACAAAAGATCATGCTCCTCTGCGAATTCGTCAAACGTCTGGCGCTTATGGATAAGGGGACGCTGATGATGGAAGGGGAGGTCCAAGCGGTGCTGCGGAATGGGGATTCCCTGCAAGCCGCAGGAGTCAACATCCCCCGGGTAACGGAGCTGGGGAGCAAGCTGTCGAGCCGGGGCTGGTATCACGGGGAACTGCCCCATACCCTGGCCCAGGGGGAAGCTATGATGCGGGATGTTTTATCCCGGAAGGAACCGCCACATGCTGCAGTTTGAACAGGTGAGCTTTAATTACGGAACTGGAAGCACGATACAGGAGGTATCCGTCGCCATACGCCCCGGTGAGTTCGTGGCCCTGCTGGGGGAGAACGGCGCGGGAAAATCGACCTTGTGCCGGCTGGGTAACGGCCTCCTGAAGCCTTCCTCGGGTACGGTGCGGATCCAGGGCCAGGATACCAAAACCATAAAAACCAGTGTCGCCGCTCGCAGCGTGGGGTATCTGTTCCAGAATCCGGATCGCCAGCTCTGTCAGAACACGGTCCGGGAGGAGATCCTCTTTGGACTTGACTATGCCCTGGGGGATACGGCGGATCGTGCCGCGGAAAAGGAACGTCGCTGTGCGGAGATGCTGGCCCTTTTTTCCTTGGATGGGAGCCGTGCGCCTTTTGGCATGAGCCGAGGGGAACGCCAGCAAGTCGCCCTCGCTTCGGTCTTGGCCCGCAAGCCCTCCCTCTTGATCCTGGACGAACCCACCACGGGCCTTGATTACCGGGAATGTATGACCATCATGGGGATCATTGCCCGGCTGCACCAGGAAGGGACCACCATCCTGATGATAAGCCATGACATGGAAGTGGTCGCGGATTTTGCTGAACGGGGCCTGGTGTTGAGTAAGGGGAGGCTCATCGGAGACGAACCGATAAAGCAGATGATGAAAAACAAAGCCCTTTTGGACAAAGCCTCCCTGCTTCCCCCGCAGATTCCGGCCCTTGCCTTAGCCTTAGGTCCGGGGTTCGAGGCGGTACATACCGTGGAAGATCTGTACGCCCTGACAGAACAGCTCAAAGGAGCAAGCCATGACCGGAGTGCTTGACTATGTATCCGGGGATTCGCTGCTACACCGTCTGCATCCCCTGACCAAACTCATGCTTTCGTTCACCCTCTGCGCGGCTTGTTTTGTAACGACCCAGCACCTGCTGATCCTGGGCATCATCGCCTTGAATCTGGGCTTGGCAGCCCTGGCGGGGATACTTCGGCGGTCTGTCCAGCTCCTGTTATCCCTGATGAAGTTGTCCCTGGCACTGTTTATCATCCAGGTGTTTTTTGTACCCCAGGGGGAGGTACTCCTCCAGCTTCCCTTGGCCCTGCGGGTTACGGATAAGGGGGTCTGGTTTTCCCTGCTTTTTGTGTTACGGCTGCTCGCCGCGACCATGCCCCTTGCTCTGATGCTTTCGGTAACCCAGATGAGCGATATAGCAAACGTGCTAACCCGGTATCTGCGTATCCCCTATAAATACACCTTCGTGCTTACCACCGCGATGCGCTTTATACCGCTTTTCTCCGCGGAAATGGCGGGGATCATCGAAGCGCAGATTGCCCGGGGGGTCGAGTTCGATACCAGGAATTTCTTTAAGAAAATACGGCTCCTCTTACCCCTCTGCGTTCCTCTGCTGGTTTCTTCGGTCCGGAAGATAGAAGGGGGAGCGATTTCCGCGGAACTGCGGGGCTTTAACCTCCGTACCCGTGCCAGCGGCTATAAACAGTACCGGTTTAACACCGGGGATAGGGGACTTCTGCTGGTGTGCGCCCTCATAATCGCGGCGGCGGTGCTGTACCGGTAACAACGCTCTAGGATGCATGAGCGTTTATATTTTTCTCTTTTTCAATAAGTGCCTTAAACGCGATCATTGCTGCTTGCGGGACCGCGTTTAAGCATATTTTCTTTCTATAAATCGCAACGCTGCTGTCTATACGCCTTAACTACGCTCTTGCACTTCACCCGATCTGGTGGACCGCACGTTAAACCGCATGTATTACTGTTCCCGCTATTGTGAATTAAAAACGCGTGAATCAGCGATTTTACTTTTACAAAAATATCTGATAAAATGCCCCCATGAGTAGGGGAATATTAGCGGCGGAACTCCACCGATTTGAGGAAACAGGAAAGAGAGTCGGAGAAAACCCGGAGCG
>JAISPY010000133.1 GCA_031274565.1 Treponema sp. | reverse complement strand
GGGACAGGGGTTTACCTGCATCGACGGAGACGGCGCGGCCCTCATGCACCTGGGGGCTTTGGCGATCATCGGGACCCAAAAGCCCCGTAATTTCCGGCACATTGTTCTTAACAACGGCGCCCATGATTCGGTAGGCGGACAGCCCACGGCGGCCTTACAGATTGACCTACCCGCCATTGCCCGGGCCTGTGGCTATGAGTACGTGTATTCGGCGGCAACCCAAGCGGCGTTACGGACGCTGGCGGCGGCACAACGGGAAGGCGCAACATTTATTGAAGTCCGGGTCCGCCGGGGTGCGCGGAAAGACCTGGGCCGTCCCCGTACCAGCCCGGAAGAAAACAAGCAGGCCCTCATGGACGTATTGAACAGGCTATGACCGGTTCGGCGTTTACCGGCGGCGCTGCCGCAGTTATGCAGTGTAAAAGAGGAAAAAAATGATTAGACAAGCGGTTATTATGGCGGGGGGTTTAGGTTCCCGGTTGAAAGAAAAGACCACGGTCCGGCCCAAAGGGGCCCTTGAGATAGCCGGCGTCCCGATGGTGGAACGGTCAATACAGAAACTGAGTGCCGCGGGTATTGAAGAGATCATCATTGGGACAGGGCATGGAAAGGAGTGGTATGAGGACTGCGCGGCCCGTTACCCTGGTATCACCCTGGTCCACAACCGCCGGTACGCGGAAACCGGCAGTATGGGGACCCTTGCCTGCTGCGCGCCCGCGGTCCGGGGGGATGTTCTGCTGCTTGAATCGGACCTGATCTATGACGCCATAGGGCTTACGGTGCTCATCAATGATACCCACCCAAATGTGCTGCTTGCCTCAGGGCCCACTGGGTCGGGGGATGAGGTGTACCTTGAGGCGGATGAGGGGGGCTATCTCGTCCGGCATTCCAAAAACCGCGCCGCCCTTGGATCGAGCGCCGGGGAACTGGTGGGCATTACCCGGTTGCAAAAGGAGACCTTGGAGCGGATGTGCGCCTATATGCAGGGCCGCCTTGGGGATGATCCCCGGATGGACTATGAAACCGCGCTGTCCGCAGTATCCGCAGCAGGGCCGGATAAGGTATATATCCGCGCCATACAACACTATCTCTGGCGGGAGATAGACACCGCCGCCGATCTTGCGGCGGCGGAAACCGTGGTATATCCCCGGATAGCAGAGGCGGAGAGCCTCAGACGCATACAGCGGGAAGTGCTCCTCAATCCCGGACCTGCCACCACCACCGACAGCGTGAAATATGCCCAGGTCTGCGCGGATATATGTCCCCGGGAAACCGCGTTTGGGGAGGTAATGGCATGGATCTGCGCGGAACTATCCGGCATGGCGGGAAAACCCGGTCGGGTTGAGACGGTCCTTTTCGGCGGCTCCGGCACTGCCGCGGATGAGGTGATGGTGTCCTCCTGCGTTCCCGATACGGGGAGGCTGCTCGTGGTGGACAACGGGGCGTACGGCGCCCGGCTTGCGGAAATAGCATCGGTATACAAGCTCAACTATGAGGTCTATACCAGCAGCGGGTCCGCGCCGCTGGATACTGAAGCGGTCAAGGCAAAGCTCATGGAGGGCCGGTTCACCCATTGCGCGCTGGTCTACCATGAAACCACCACCGGCCTGCTGAATCCGGTTCCTGAGCTGTGCCGGTTCTGCCGTGAACAGGGGATTACCACGATAGTGGACGCGGTGAGCGCCTTTGCCGCGATTCCTATTGACATGGACGAAGACGGCATCGACTTTATGGCGTCAACCTCAAACAAGAACCTGCAAGGTATGGCGGGAGTTGCCCTGGTGTTCTGCCGGAAAGAAGCTCTGGAGCGTATACACGGCTATCCCCTGCGGAATTACTACCTTAATCTGTGGGATCAATACCGGCATTTCAAACAGACCAGACAAACCCGATTTACCCCGCCGGTACAGACCCTCTATGCCCTGCGGCAGGCAATCATCGAAACAAAACAGGAAACCATAGCCAAGCGCTACGCTCGGTATGCCGCGTGCTGGGATGAACTGGTAACGGCGGTAAAACGGCTCAACCTTACCATGTTGGTTCCCGAAGCAGTTCAGTCAAAACTGATCACCGCGATCCTGGATCCCCCCTTCCCTGGGTACCGTTTTGACACCCTCCACGATCGCGCCCGCAGTTACGGGTTCACGATTTATCCGGGTAAACTCGCTGACGCCAACACCTTCCGTATCGCGAATATCGGGGATATACAGCCTGCGGAGATGGCGCGGTTTACCCAGGTCCTCGAGGCGTATATTCGGGAATTGGAACAATCAAGCGTAAACCCGCAAAGAGCGGGTGAGTAACGTGTTAATTACCATAAAAACCATTCTTAAAAAACTGAACCGGCTCCTGGAGCGGAAACGGAAACTGTATCTGGCGGTGCTGCTTTTCCTTTCCATTTTTTTATCCCTGATTGAAACTGCCGGGGTTTCGGTGGTGATGCCCTTTATTTCAGCCGCTTCAAATCCCGATATGATCGATTCGGGCTGGTATAAGTATTTTTTTGATGTATTTGGTTTCGATAACAAAAATAACTTTGTCATTACCTTTGGCATCGTCATAATAGCTTTTTATTTTCTCCGATCCCTGTATAATATTTTCTATAATTACGCCATCAATAAATTTTCCCTGGGTACGTTCCGGTACTTTTCATCAAAGCTTTTTACAACGTACCTCGCCCTCCCTTATAAGGTATACATTCAGAAAAATCCTTCGGTCTTTGCGCAAATGATAAGCGGGGAAGCAAACAATCTGAGTAATCTATTGCTGAATTTACTGCGGATTTTATCGGAATCTTTTACAGTACTGTTTCTGTACTGTTTTATGATCCTGGTGAACTGGCAGATAACGTTGGTTTTAACCTTCATATTGCTTCTTATAGTCCTGCTTATCTTTGCCACGCTCATACGGACCAGTAAAAAACTTGGGGAAAAACGATACGCCGCCAATGAAAAACTAAGTCGGACTATTTGGGAAACTTTCGGTAATTTCAAATTTATTAAGTTAAAGGGTAATGAAGATAAAATAGTTCGTGTTTTTCGGGATTCAACCGATACCCTGTCCCACTCCTCCATAATCAGTTCCACCTTGGGAAGTATACCCAAGAATGTCCTTGAAAATTTAGGGTTTTCCCTTTTAATCGGAGCGGTCTGTTATATCCTGTGGCGCTACGAGTCCGCCGCTATGGTCATCCCGGTTATTTCCATGTATGCTCTGGCCCTGTACCG
>JAISPY010000129.1 GCA_031274565.1 Treponema sp. | reverse complement strand
GCAGTGCTGGTATAACCCGGGGCTTTTTGGCAAGGATTATCCGTTTTTGACAGGGGGGGGGGGGGTAAACACAACCGGATACTCATTTAAAAACATATAACACTCCTTGGGTTCTGTATGAGCGGATCTGCCGCATCCGCTCTGCCAATGTATGGCGTCTATACCGCTCAAGTCCAATCCGCTGCCCAATTCCGGCGAAACAGTCCCTGCGGGGCGCCGTGCTTCTAGCCTAAGAAAAAAGAGAAAAAAAGGGGAAAACGAGGGAACGACTTTGAGACATAGTTTTTTATACTACCCCCTGAGGGTTTAGTCAAGTGCTTTTTTACCTTTTTCACGCCGCTTACACCGGGTATGCCCCGGATTACCCGCGGAGTTTTGGTCTAACGAAAACAGTCTGTGCTTGTGTTTCTCCGGTGATTGACCGATAGTAATAACGTTATGTGTTTCAAAACGTGGCGCTTGCGGGTCTTCATGGGAGGGATCCTGTTCCTGGGATGTGCGCGCTTCCTGAGCGGACTAGACCTGCCTACCAGAAAAATAGAAGATGATGCAGCTTTACGGAGCACCCTCAAGGAGTTCTGGTTTACCGAGGCTTCTGACCGGGTTTTGAACGAAAGGGCCTTTATACATACCCTGCCGGGCGGAAGCAGGATTCAGGTTCGGGCCGAGGCCGGTAAGGATGAGTTTATGATCGTCCTTGCCCGGGAACGGAACGGCTCGTTTCCCGGCTGGGCCCAAGGGTCCTGGATTCTGACCCGCCGCAAAGATAACGGCCAGCCCAGCCGGATCCGGGTCTTCCTGCGCAGCGATCCCTATACCTATGTCCAGTTCAGGCCCTCTGCAGAGGACCGCTGTTTCATGGATGTGGTCCTCTACGACGCCTTCGTGGCCCGTTCCGTACCCCTTCCCTATTCCTTGGAGCGGCTCATGACGGTTCCCCTGGAAGAAGTCTTGAGTACCGCGGGAACCAAATTTCCCCGGCATTATTTTGATCCCCAGCCCGAGATGTACCGGGACCTGCGCCTCTTTATCAGCCGCCTCCGAGACCGACTGCCAGAACTCCGTTTCCGAGACGACGGGGCCATGGATGCGGAAGGCCGGTACGTCTTTATCAATACCTTGCAAGCCCAGGAAGGGGAAGGGGGGCTCAACTGTTCCGGGTTTGCGAAATGGGTGGTGGATGGGATTATGCGGCCCATAACCGGGGAACGGCTTCCGATTCCTCCCTTAAAAGAACCCTTTGGAGAACGGGGTTCCTCCCTCACGGATCCCTATGAAAAGCTCCGGGACCCTTTTTTTGGACTGGACTGGACCCGCAACCTGGCTTCCCGGGCAGGAATCGCGCTGTGTGCCCCGGCGTTTGGAACCCTGGAGGAAATCGAAGTCCAAGACCGGCCCTTTGCTTCGCTCATCCAGCGGGGCCAGCAGGGAACCACCTTCCGTTCCTATCCGAGTTTTCTCTTGAATGCGGGTTTTAGTTTTGAGGGGATCCATCCCCTCTTGTATACTCTGGCCATTGATGAGCCGGGTACTCTATACCTGGCGTCGGTGAACACCGAAATGAACCCTAAGCCCCGAATGCGGCAGCATTTCCATGTGGCGGTGCTGGTTCCCTATTTTAACGAGTACGGCAACTTTCAGGTCGCGGTTTTTGAGAGCGCGGAGGAAACATCTTTCAATGCGTTTAAGAACCGGTACCCTGGTCATTTTGTTAATCTGGTCCGGATCCCCGTGGAAACCCGGTTTGATCCCTAAAAATTGCTCCCTAAGGAAGCACTGATTTATTCAATCGAGAATAAATCAGTGCTTCCTTTAATGTGGTTTTTCGCAGTTTTCCGCAGGAAAACGAGAAAAACCATAGGGCAACGCTGATGAGCGTCAAGTTAATCAGCGTTGCCCTAAAAAAACGGCAAAAACAGCGCTCCAGAACAGCGCTATGGAGGTTATTGTATGAAGAATTACATGGATAAGGATTTTTTGCTAACCACGAAGACCGCCCAGCGACTGTACCATGAAGCGGCAGCGGAAGAACCGATATTCGATTATCACTGCCATCTGATCCCCCAGGAGATTGCGGATAACCGCCGGTTCCCGGACCTAGCCTCGGTGTGGCTCGGCGGAGACCATTACAAGTGGCGGGCCATGCGGGCCAACGGCATTGCGGAGCGTTTTATCACCGGAGACGCAGAACCCTACGAGAAGTTTCTTGCCTGGGCAAAAACCGTTCCCTATCTTATGGGCAATCCCCTGTATCATTGGACCCATCTGGAACTCCAGCGGTACTTTGATATCTATGAACCGTTGGATGAGGAGAGCGCTCCGGAGATATGGAAGTATGCTCAGGAGGTATTACCAAGGTTTTCCGTATACGATATATTCAAAAAGTTTCGGGTCTATGCGGTAGGCACCACCGATGATCCTGCGGATACCCTGGAATGGCACGAACAGATCGCCGCGGCCAAGGCAACGGAAACCCACGTGCTCCCCTCGTTCCGGCCGGATAAGATTATTAACATCGATAAACCAGGTTTTGTTGCCGCCCTCGCTCGGCTGGGCGCGGCGGCGGGTAAGCCCATAGGCGCCTTGGGGGATCTCCTGGAGGCGCTCCAGAGCCGGATAGACCACTTTGATGCCCGGGGTTGCCGGGCTTCGGATCACGGCCTTGAATACATCCCCTTTGAACTTGCCCGGGACGGCAGCGCCGGTTCCCAATGGGAACAAGAGGTACAGACAACGCTGGTCAAAGTCCTGGCGGGAGAGCCCGTGGACGCCCGCTCCCTGGAATCCTATAAGACTTTTATGCTGTATTTTTTAGGATCCCAATACCATGCCCGGGGCTGGGTCATGCAGCTCCATCTCGCGGCGATCCGGAGTATCAATTCCCCGGCCTTGAGGCTCCTGGGTCCTGATACGGGGTTCGACGCCATCCACGATCACCGGATCGCGGAAAACCTATCCCGTTTCTTAGACCTGCTGCAATCCCAAGGGCAGTTGCCTAAGACCATACTCTACAGCCTTAACCCGAAAGATTGCTATACCCTGGGTTCCATCATGGGCTGTTTCCAGGGGGATGGCATACCCGGGAAGATGCAGCTCGGTTCCGCATGGTGGTTTCTGGATCACCGGGACGGCATGGAGAGCCAGATGAAAATCCTCGGGAACCTAGGGTTGCTCTCCCGTTTTGTAGGGATGCTCACCGATTCCCGGAGCTTCCTCTCCTATCCCCGGCACGAATACTTCCGTCGGATCCTTTGCCATATCCTGGGTACCTGGGTGGAAGAAGGAGAAGTTCCCAACGATTTCAAGCGATTAAGCACCATGGTACAGGACATTTCCTTTAGAAACGCCCAGCGCTACTTTGCTTCCCCGGATCATACATGACCAGCTATGAGGGAAACCCCCGGCTCGGTAAAGGGTTTCCCATAGATATATTCAAAGAGGAAGCGTACATCCTCAGGTATTATATCCAGGAAATTACATCCAAAGAAGATGCTGTTCTTTTTCTTGTAGCAGCGTACTATTTGAGCGTTTATGCTGATGGTACGCTGGGGAGTAATTATTTTGAGGGCGATCGTACTATTCAGCGTCATGGATGCGGAAATCGGAGACACCGGGTAGATGAAACGGAGACCTGACACGCTTATATCAACCCCATAGGCGGGGATGAACGTATCTTTGATGTGGCGGTCATCAAAATACCCTTGTTCCTTCAGGGCCAAGGCCAGTTCATGGGCATAGCGGTAGAGGGGTTCGATGATGGTATACGCTAAGGGACCTCTTTGCGCCTGCTTTATCCAAACCCGAATAGAACCAACCACATAGTGCTCAAAAATCATGGGAATCCAGAGATCCGCCCGAATGCCTGCGCCTTTCTTAGAATCCAAGAAATAGGCGGTCGCTTTCTCAAAATACGTGGGATTCACCCCGGTACTTTTGAGGTACTCGGTAAATATCCCTTCGGTTATCAGGTATTTGGTAGGATAGGTCTCATCCTGCGGGAAGGTATTCGTGATAGTCGGTAAGAATAGGGCCTTTCCGCTTTTAGAGATCAGTTGCTCCTCAAAACTCAAGGGGATCCCATCCTGAAAAAGCACCACTTTATAGCCGTCCGCATAGTCCTGGATCCAGGCGGCCATAGTATCCAGTATCTCCTTGAAGGTGCTCATCTTCGGCTTTACCTGCGGATCCGGTTCTAGTAAAAGCGCCAGTTCACCGAGGTCGCTCAGTTGAGGGAAGGGAAGGATATACTGCTGCCCCAATAACGAAAACTTGAGTTCCATGTCCGGGGGAAAACTTACCCGGCTATAGGACCTATCCAGGTTTTTATACAAGAATTCCGGCATATTTCCGATGAAATGTTCTTCCTGAATATGGCTGTCATGCTGTACGGCGTTCATTTCCACCGCAAAGGAGATGGTGATGGCGTTATACGTGAAGATAAGATCAATGGTTTTTCCGGCTACTAAATCCCCGATGGACCGGTCAGACTTAAAATAGATTTTTTCTTTAGTATATTTCTCTACTTTTAGAATAAACTCTTCACGATTATGCAAATAGATTATAGGAATTTGCTCAGTATACAGCATGTTAAGTATAAAGTCTTTTTCTATACGTTTTATAGGTATCGACATAAAATCCTCGCTCAGAATACGCTTTTTTATTTATTGCATAAGTTATAACTATAACACATATAGGGGGTTTTGTCTATCTAAGGTAAAACCCCCTCAGGGGTTTCTCATTTCCTGCTCATTCCAGTAAAAAAATAGGCAAATCAGGTATTATCGGTGATTATTAGGCTTGACACACCGGGTTTAAGATGGTACATTATGTCTAACAAACCTGATCGTGAGAGCCTTGAGTCGGGCAATAGCGCAGTTGGTTAGCGTACAAGTCTGGGGGACTTGGGGTCCCCGGTTCAAATCCGGGTTGCCCGACTCAAGGATTTTACGGGAGGGGTGGTTGAGCCGCTTTAAGGGTCTTCATGGTAATGCTATGGTTTAACGCTATCGTATAAAAAACATCGGTATTTATTGACTAAGCCGCAAAAATACGGCTCATTCCTGTGGGGGAATGAGCCGCGGTACAGCAGAGACGCCCTTTGGAGCGCTTCCCCGTAGGGGCCAGCTTACTCCTTCACGCCGCCGATAACGGTAATCCGTCCGTCGGTTTCAGGGGAGATGGTACCCACCGCCTGCAACACTTCCAGCACCACCCAGGAATCCACCAGGGAGGTATTAAAGGGTTCTTGAGCCGTGCCGAGGACCGTATACCCGTCACCGCCCCCCAGAAGGTAACTGTTCGTGCAGAATCGGTAGACCCTATCGGGATCAACCGGTTCGCCGTGAATGGTCAAGTCCTTGAGGATACCCGTGCCAGCGGTATAGTCGATGGTATACCGTACTTCCTGGGATACCTGGGCCCAGCCGCCGTTTCCCTGAGGTATAGAGGCGATGAACGTGAACAAGTCGATGATCTCAGAACCCTTGAGGGAGACGATATAGAGGTAATTCTCGAAGGGAAGGACCGTGAGCACTTGTTCCCGGGTGATGAGACCCGCGGGAATGCCGGCCCGAATATTGCCGCCATTAATGAAGGCAAAGTCTACGGCTTGGTTGGAGGTGGTATTGAAATACCAGACCATGGCATCACAGATGGCGTCTCCCAGGGGAGATTCCACCTTCCGGGGCAAGCGGTTGCCCACCACAAACTCATCGGTCGCTTCCCCCACTACCTCTTTGAGGCTCTCGTTGGCCTTGGCAATATAGGGGTCTAACAGATCGGTGATTTCCGGATCCTGGACAATCTCCAGGGGCATCCACAAAAAGTTCACCAGTTTCCCATTCTCTACGGACAGTTTTCCTTGACCTATATATTTTCCCCATTCATAGGCGGTAACGATATAGGTATTGTCCACCTTGAGGGGCTCCGTAAAGCGGGAATGGGAATGGCCGTCCACGATGATATCAATACCGGGAACCGCAGCGGCCAGTTCCGGCGAGGTAATATGATCCGGCGTTTCCTTCACGTCGCCGATGTGGGTGATACCGATGACGATGTCAACCCCTTCTTGATTCCGCAGAATATCCACCATTTCCCGGGCCGCGTCGATCTCGTTGATGAAGGTGAGGCTCGGATCCGGACTGGCAATCTCCAAGGTACGCAGGGTGGTAATCCCGAACAGGCCTACGGTAAATCCATCGTACTCTTTTACCAGATAGGGGATCCCCAGATAGTTGCCGTCTGCGGTCTTGATATTCGAGGAAATAACCGGAAATTTTACCAATTCCCCCTGGAGCTGCAACTGCTCCAGATCCTGGTCAAATTCGTGGTTCCCTGGAACCACCGCATCATAGCCCATCAGGTTATAGGCCAGGATATCCGGCTCCGCGGCAAACAGATTGGAAAGCGCGGTTCCGGTATTGAGGTCTCCTGCGTCGATCAGCAAGACCTGGGGATTGAAGGCCCTGATAGCTTTAATATACGCAGAGCGCCAGGCAAGTCCCCCCCGCCCATTGTTGGGAAGTATCGTCCCATGATGATCGTTGGTATGCAGCAAGATGAGTTCATAGATCTTCGATGCTCCGGTTTGGGTGGCTGATGACTGAACCGGTTGACTTGACTGAGCCTGGGTGGGCTGCGACGACTGAACCGGTTGGCTGGGCTGGACAGGCTGAGGCTTGGCGGGCTGAGTCTGGGCGGTTTGAGTTCGAGCAAACAGCTCCCGTTGCCTGGTCCGTATCATGTTGGAAAGTTCAGTTTCCGATACAGGCCTCGCGAAAAGCGGCGCGCTTATAAAGAAACCTACAAGAGCCGCTATCAGAAAAGAATACCGACGTTTCATATTGACGTCCTCCGAAAAATGGATATAATTACCAATACTAGTATAGTATTAATATAGTAATTGAATATAGTATATGAGGAAAGAAGTTATTTGTCGAGGTACTTGTACCCAAGACAGGGCCTTCTGAGGGGGTTATTCCTTACTCAGAAAGTAAGAAAGCTGTAGCGAGGAGAGCGATGGCGGGTAAAAGTTTTCTACGGCGTACTACTGCGATGCGCTATAAGCGAGATACATCACCAAAATTAGAACTAATTTCATCTACCGGTTCTCATGCGGTAAAACGGAGTTTATTGTACCGGGCGAGTCAGGTAAAAGAACGCCCGAGCAATATCATTGATTTCTCCCCTCCTCCTGAGCAGCAGAGTACGAAGCAGCATGGGGAACGGGATCTGGATGTCAAAGATACCCAAGAAATACAGGCGCAGATTGATGCGATAAGTCATAAGAACCGCATCACCTTAAGCGCACAAGAACTCAAAATAGTGCCGCTTAAAAACGGCTTGGTATTTCCCCTGGTGGTTGATGGGGTTATACTGGGAATCGCTGTGGCGGTTCTTATCTTTATTGTCCAACTCGTTCGGGAGGAGCAGTCCCAAGGGACGTATACCCGGGCATTTGTTTCCGTGGAAGGTCAGCTTATCCAGCAGTTGCGGCAGGATTCGGAAGTACAGCTCTCCGTGAAAGAGCAGGAAATAGAAGCCATACGAAAACAGTTAGCTGCGGTTAAAGAGGAAGAACAAAAAGAGGCCAATAGGGTTGCGGAGGAGTATCGCCTGCGGGAAAGAGAATTCCGATCCCTCTTGGAAAAGGATATTGCCTCTGAACGGCTACGGCTTGTCAACCAAGGGATTGCCGAGGAAAATCTCGATGCATTACTGGTCATCTATGAGCAGGAACGGTTCGCGTATTATCGGTCGGAATTGGAGAAATACCAAGTTCAGATTGAATCGGAACGACAAGCAGCCCAGGCGAGCTATCAGCAGCTCCAAGATCAGTACCAGCAAAACTTAAAGCAGCTTAATGCTGAACGACGGATCATTCAGGATGAATTACGACAAAGCGAAACCCAGCTTCGTATCGGTAGTGAACAGAGTATGGGGAGCACCCTTGGGCCTGATAGGAACGCGGCCTTAGAAGAAGCCCAGTCAAAGCTTGCCGTATTACAGGAACAACAGCGGCAAGCACTGCTGCGGGATAATCAAATTATCGGGATGTATTATGAGATACGGACCAGTTTGGAAGCGGAACGCTATAGAGACGCCTTGACCCAGGCGGAATCCCTGGGCCGGTATCTGGAAGCAACCCCTGAGACGGGTCTTTCCCTGGAACGGCGCAGCTTAGATAAGTATTTGGCAGGCGCTCTGGCTCGGATAGCCAGAACAGAACTCACTGCTTCCCGGGACTCCAGTCCGCAAATCATGGATCTGGAAGCCCAAATTGCCCTGCTGAAAGGGGATAATGAGCGGCTTACCCAGGTATATCAGGAATTATCCCAGACATTGGCAGCTCAGGGGCCCACCAGGGAGGCTGAAATAAGCGAGCGTGATGCCCAGATTGCCCGGCTTACCCAGGTAAATCAAGAATTGTCCCTGGCGCTGTCCGATCAAAATCGCCAGAAGGATGGGCAAATACAGGAACTGGAAGCCCGGATTACCCGCCTGTCAGAGGATAATGAGCGGCTTACCCAGGCAAATCAGGAATTATCCCAGGCATTGACCGCTCAAGGGAACAACCAGCAGCAGGAACTGGGAACCCGGATTGCTTCTTTGGAACAAGACAATGAGCGGCTTACCCGGACAAACCAGGAATTATCCCAAGCATTGACCGCGGCGGCCGATAGTCGCCAGGGAGACCTCCGGGAACTGGAAGCCCGGATTGCCTCTGTGGAACAAGACAATGAACGGCTGACCCGGACAAACCAGGAATTATCCCAGGCCCGAGTGGATCAAAGTAAGGTGCTTGCCGAATTAGAGGCGGAGAATCGGCGGCTGAATCAAAGCGTAGCGGAACAAACCAAGGCATTGACCGCTGCCGCCGAAACAGCAGTGCTTTCGGATAACTACATGGCCATTACCAATGCTTATGCCCGGTACGCGGCTACCCCCGGCAGGATACCGGATACGGAGCGGTTCCTCAATACCCCGGTAGTACAGGATAGCTTCCCGGGCTTCTTAGACCGTATCACCGCTATCAATCGGCAAACTTCCCTGGAAGGTTATCAGACGGGTATTGGTAGTGCGGCCAGTATTATCGAAACCGCCTTGCGGATCGGCCAGCACGATACTAGAACCAAGTATCTGGAAGGCATGTATGAACGATACAAAGAGGATCCGGCTATAAGTGGCTTAATCAAGCTGCTCATAGCGCGTTTAGCGAATTAATGCGGGTTGGTCTTTAGCCGCGTGCTGGAGTGAAACTAAATGTTCTCTGCGTTTATCCTGCTGGCCGTTGATACTATATTGACACCAGCAGCAGTTTTGGTTAAACTAACTGAATGGGCCTTTTTAGACCGGCGCTGTTGAAAAGGCTGTTTTGCCGGTAACGAAAGCCGTCTTTCAAAATAAGCGATTTTTGAGGGAGGCTCAAATAGAGGTGATTGAGGAGCGTTTTCAATGGCTGTACCGAGATTTAAAACGTCGAAGGCGAGGACTCGCCGGCGGCAGTCGATTAACATGAAGCTTACTGCCCCCACCCTGGTTGAATGCAGTACCTGTGGCAATCTGGTTTTACTGCACCGGGTATGTCCAAAATGCGGGTTTTATCGGGGAAAACAGATAATCCTACCGGAATCGAAGGTATAAGACTATCGAGCGGGTTGAGCGAAGGTCCGTTAAAGAGCGGGTTATCTCTCCCTATGGATAACCCGCAGGTAATTGCTAACGGTTCTGTATGAAAAAATAGGGGAGGCAGTTCCAAAATGTCAGATTTTGGAACCAGCTCAGGGAACCATTATTTTTAGTGAGAAGAAGAGGGATAGATGAAATGGATCCATTGTTTGAGAAAATAAAAGCGCTGATTGCGGACAAATTGGAGATTGACGCAGGGAAGATCACTATGGACGCTTCCTTTCGTCAGGATTTGGGAGCGGATAGTCTTGACACCTATGAGTTAGTCTATGCCATTGAAGAGCTTATGGGTATTCAGATCCCCGATGAAAAGGCCAATGAATTTGAAACGGTTCGGGATGCCTACGATTTTATTAAATCCCAGCAACCCTAGCCCTGGGCGATTCCTGGAGAATCGCTGAGACCTTAGGAATTCGTGCGGGATCTATGCTTTCTCGGTTCAATGCAGCGGGCTAGGCTGGTGTTTATGAAAATAAGGGCGGGAGAATTGTATGGCGAGTCACCGCTTCGATCGTTTGGTTTGTCCGGTCGTGAGCTTCCCGTATTAGATGGGGGAAGAAAAAGTGCCTTGATGGCCTTTCAGAAGGACATGAAGATCAAGTTCAAAAACCTCGGGCTTTTGAACCTTGCATTGACCCATCGTTCGGTTTCCAATGAAGCGGGGCATAAATGTAACAATGAACGGCTCGAGTTTCTCGGGGATGCCATCTTGGGGGCGGTAACGGCTGCGTTGCTCTATGAACAATTAACCGATAAAAATGAAGGTGAATTGGCCAAGATCAAGTCCGTAGTGGTTTCCGAAGATATCCTTTCTGGAATTGCCCGGGAGTTGCAGATCGATACCTTCTTGTTGTTGGGCCGTGGGGAGGACCTCTCCGGGGGAAGGACCAAGAAGACCATCCTGGCGGATGCCCTGGAAGCCCTGATCGGGGCCGTGTACCTGGATGGAGGGTATAAGCCGGTGTATACTTTTGTACACCGGCTTATGGTCCCTGAGATACACCGGGTCTTGGATAACCGGCATTATCAGGACTATAAATCCCTCTTGCAGGAACTCAGTCAACGTTTGCATAAGACCTATCCGGTCTATCACCTTTTAAAACGCTCTGGTCCTGAACATGATCGCTTTTTTTGGATGGAAGTATCGGTTAATGGGCGCGTTTTTGGACCGGGGACCGGACGGAACAAAAAAAGCGCGGAGCAGGAAGCCGCCAAGCTTGCTTATGCGTATTTCTCCTCCTTGGATACGGAGCCTGAGACCAGTGGTGTAACCGGGCGGGAATCAGGCAAAAGTACCTATTCAGGATAAACCCAGAGAACCCTTTCGGAAGGACCGGGGTCTCCGCATTTTTTTTCTATTTTTCCCCCTCCATCGCCGTAAGAACGCCCGCGCATCATGCAGCGGATTACACGGATTAAGAAGGAATCACGTTCATTTGCGGTTTCTTTTGTTTATACGCGCCGGCCCTGAAGAAAGTACTTGACTAAACGCACCCGCAGGGGTATAAAAAACTATGTCTCCCTGCTCGGTCCTGAAAACCCACGCCCAGTACGCGCCGCAGCCTCGCCGGGGTTCCTCTCGGTATGATCAAGGGGCCGGTTTTACGCGAGGGTCCTGGGCCGTACCTACAGGCATAGATGGCATATTTCTGCGGAGTAGGCGCAGCAGGTCCGCTCATACAGACCATAAGGAGTGTTATATGTATCACACTAAGTATCCGGTTGTGTTTACCCCCCCCCCCCCCCCGCCCCCCCTGCGGGAATAAAACGGGTAATTGTTGCCAAAAAGCTCCGCGCTTTACCTTCACTGCTCAAAAAAATACCCCTATTCAGTGTGCCATTACCGGTTTCTTTGACCGGCTATCCTTCTTCTCCCCTTCAACAGGAGCAACA
>JAISPY010000113.1 GCA_031274565.1 Treponema sp. | reverse complement strand
CAAAACCCACTGAAAAAGATGTGGCGGAACACATCAAGCGCCTTGAGTTTTTGAGGAGCCATAAAGACAAGAATGGAGATAAGCGGGAGATCCGGGGAGCCATAGCGGGGGCGATTATGCCTGAAGCGGTGAGGCGGGCGGCCTTAGGCGCGGGTCTGTACGTGATAGAGCAATCGGGGGATACGGTTAGGATAGAGGAACCGCGACAGATCCGCAGTTGGTGAGGGCTGCGGCAGGGCAGGGCTCGGCGGGGGGCAACCCAGGAGCCCCCCGCCGAGAAGGAACTGCTTGAAAGTTATACCAAATTGGTACCAGAAACCCAGAAAGAAGTCCCTGCGGTTGCCCACAGCAGAAGCAGGATAACCAGAGAAAAAATGCGAGGGTGCGGTGGCCTAGATTCCCGCAGTTTTTCTTACGCCATGCCCCGATCGTGCAAGCGATTCTCGGCTAGTACCGATCCCTCGGTGGGTTGCCGGGGCAGCCCTCGATACGCTTGGAGTCCCCAGGGCTGTCAGGCCCATTTCATCGTTCTATTCCGATTCGTGCGGTAATGCCCCGATCATAGGGATGTTTCACTTTGCTTACCTCCGAAACATAATCCGCAGCCTCCATAAGCCACGGTCCTGGATGCCGTCCCGTGATGACCACTTCCAGAGATCCCGGTTTGTGTGCGATAAGGGAACGGAGTTCACCCTCCTCAAGCATCTGGGTATTGACCGCGTCCAAGACCTCATCGAGTACCAGGATATCCACCGGCTCTGCAGCCACCAGTTCCCTGACCCGGCGCAGGATCGTACCCTGTTCCGCTTTACAGCGTTCCCGGGCGCTGGGGTCCATCTGATAGGTAAAGCCCAAGTTGACTTCGGATCGGATAACCCGGATGCCGAGACGTTCCAGGGATCGAATTTCACCGGTAGTTCCGGTTTTCAGAAACTGGGAAAAGATGACCCGCTTATCCTGTCCCGCAGCCCTGACAGATAAGCCCACTGCGGCGGTGGTTTTACCCTTGCCGTCGCCGATATAGAGATGGATTAACCCCTTCGTCATAGTCCCTCCTCAAGGGGGTATTTTTGCGCGCACTTTTGAAAGGCAAGCCCTGGTGCCGCGCGTTCGGTAATTCCTTGGATGATGAGTTGGTTCCAAAATTGGTTATTGCGGACCTACGGTCCGATGGAACCAGCTCTTGCAGTTTCTCAGGCTAAAGCCTTACGAAACTGCATTTTTCAAGAAGGCAGTTCCAAAATCTGACATTTTGGAACTGCCTCTGATGAAAAGCGCTTATCGCTTCCTGCAGCGTTGCCCTTGTATCGCCTCCGTCCTTAATACCTACGGCTTTGAGGAATCCAGCTATCGTAAAGGGTACTTTTAGATTGTTACGATTCTCATCCATAAGCGTCATGGCTATGAGCCTGCGGGAGCAGGTACTCACCGAATAGATTAACCGGCTCAGCAGATTGGGCTTGAGTACGTATTCGGTTTCCTGCTTGGCGGAGCTTAGCTCCCGTAGGGTTTCCTGTCTCTTTTTCATAGGCCATTATACAGCTACTTTTAGAAAATGAAAAGGAGCTCTATTAGGCCATTTTTACCTCAAATTTGGAAATTCCTAGGCATATCGGTCCATAAATCTATATCCTATAATGCATTACGGCGCCTCCTATTAATACTAAAAGAATAAGCGGGCTATACCAGTAAAAGAGCATCCACCCGCCAAAGCCCGTACTAGGGGTTCGTGATCCTTGGTAAGGCTTTCGGAAGCATCAAACCTTTTCATTGGAAATTCCCCCATTTTAGCGGGAATTTCCAATCAGCCACAGGCCACGGTTTTGCGTTAAAAATTTGCGTATTGTATTACATAGGTATCTGACTTCTCCGAGGTATTACTCTCATATTCCGTTATCTGTATCTTGGAATAGTGTGTACCATCCCCATGTCTTATAATATAGACCTGATAACTCGGATCATAGCTTTTCGAAGCATAAAATTGTTTTTTGTTGTACTTAAATCCTGCAAGAGCGGATTCTTGCGTATCACCTGCGCCGGAGGTATTTTCATTCTCATACCCAACATAACCGATAACATTGACCTTAACCTCGTCGGTGGTCATGGATTTTATCCATTTTTTGACATCAGTGGTATAATCTTTAAGCAAAGTGGTATCATTTTTTACCGCATCGTCCTTGCTCGTTACCTCTTCGAATGTGGTCTTATCCGTATACCACACTCCGCCCTGACCTCCTGAATCAAGATCAGATGCGGTAGCGCCGCTGTTGGTATAGATCAGGCGGGATCGCTGGAAACCAATATCCCAAGCCGGACTCGCTATCCCAGCAGTCCCGGTTACCTCTTCCCCGGTAGTGAGGGAAAAGTATTTTGTTCCGCTCTCAGTAGAAACTGAAAAGGTGAGGGTTTTCTCCTCTCCTCCTGACGGATCGGAATTATCCGAATCCGCAGGACAGGAAAGGAAAAGCGCCGCAACGCATCCGACCACAAGCAATACAGAACGCATGGAACTGTGTTTCATAAGAAACTCCTTATAAAAAATATTTGAAGCCAATTGAAAAGGTTTGCCCTGTTAAGGGACCCAGGTGATCAATTTCACCGGTTATATTGTCCACTGCCGCATGTACGGTGAAATGCTTACCCACGGCAATGGAAAAATAAAAATCCAGAATGAACCGGGGTTCGTTGTCCGGTTCAGTAGGATCAATCATGGCCGAGAAAAAACGTCCTTGCAGATAGGTGTTAATTCCCAACTTTTGATGATCAAACCCCACTTTCATCTTCACCGTATGGGTGGGCTGGGGATGTAACTCCTCTCCAAGGGTACGGTCATAGGCATAGAGCCAACTGTATCCAGCCGAGACAAAACTATAGGTAAAGAGGGTAAGCCGTCCTTCCGTATCAACGCCGGTGCGCAGCGACCGGGAAATGTTCTTAGTAGCATAAATCATTCGGTCTCCCAGAGTCTCGATATAGACCCGGGTCATTTCATCGAAAAGTTCGTTATAATACCAGTTGATCTGGGCGAAATGGTCGGATTGTACGTATTCAATCCCGGCATTAAACCCAAGGGAATATTCTGGTTGGAGGTTCTCGTTACCTTGGATATACATAGTTTCGCTGTCGTCTTTAACCAGATAGAGATCGCTGAAGTCTGGCGCCCGATACCCTATCCCTGCCCCGGCAAGGACGCGAAACCCTTTGGGAAGCTGATACATCCCGGAAAGTTTCGGCGCTGCGGCAAAGCCGAACTGGGAATTACGTTCCACTCGTATACCCCCAAGGACAGCGTAGGTATCCTCCTTGAAATATTCGGCCTGGAAAAAGAGGGCTTCCTTATCTACCGAGACCACCGGTTTACTCAGATTGTATTTTTCCATGCTGTTGTAGGACCCTTCCAATCCCGCGGTAAAAATGAAATTATCCAGACCGTCGTAGGTTCCCAAAGCTTCCAAGGCAACAATATTTTCGCTTTCCCGGTTATTTCCTTTAGACCACCGATCATTAATTGCCGAATAATTATCTTTGTCCCGCTGGTAAAAGTTGTCATAAAGCCTCAAGGTAAGACTGGCGGCGGTAAAGGGATTCACATCCATTTCCGCGTAAGCATCCCCCCGGAGATAATCAAATCGGGTAAGACTGCCGCGGCGGGTAGTCTGGTCATCTCGCCGCATCAGCATGAAGGAGCCTCCAAGCCGGACTTCCGAGAGGTTTCCCGGGTCAAAAGCCGTATCTAGGCCCAGCCTTCCCCGGTAATATTCGGGAAGTATGGAACCGGTTTGCTGCTCCGCATAATAGAACGCTCCACGGGAGGCTTCCACATCCAGGGAATTCCGGGTGATCCCCAGGGGAAAACCCGCGGCAGCAGTCAAATTCTGTTCTCGAACAGGATTAAAGTCATCAAAGGGGTTTGGTTTTTCAGGGGTTTCCGGATTATCATAGGCAAGAAGAAACCGGTTTGTTAGGGCAGCAGACAGGGTAAGCTCCTCCCCTGGTTTCTTGGTAATGATGTTGATCACCCCGCCGATACCATCGGAACCGTAAAGCGCGGACTGGGGCCCCCGGACAATTTCTATCCGTTCTACATTCGCCAAAGGCATGGTTTCGCCCTTGAGCCGCTGGGATATCCTCCCGACCAGGCGCCTCCCGTTTACGAGGTAGAGAACCCGTCCCTTACCCATACCCTGCATCTGGACATAATCACCCATGCCGTTTCCGGTATACACCAATCCATACGCATTCAGAATATCCATAACCGTATCGGCATTGGAATGTTCTATCTCCTCAGCAGTGATAATCTCCGTAACCACCGGGCTGTCTTTTAATCGCTTTTCACCCTTGGTCCCCGTTATGGTGATATCCTCAAGTCGATGGATCGGTTCAGCCTCGGAATCCTGAGCAGCGATAGAATATATAACCGCCATGCAAAGTACAAAAAACAGTACTTGTTTCATAGAACCTCCTTATGTATACCGCATAGTAACTAAAGCAATACCTCGCTACGGTATTACTCAATTGGCCTTATTATCTCAGAAAAACCCTGGAATCGAACAACGTTCGGCGGATCTTACCCCAATAATGCTCTTGGTGTTTCTGTTTAGCTTTAGATGAATTTGGATTTCTTTTAGGGGGGTAAGATAGAAAATTATGTCCGGGTTTATAAACACTACCGCCATTTTTTTAATAATCAGGAGAAAAAAGAAGAAAAAATATGATTTTTCCATGCATTCAGCGGCAAAAAGACTCACCACGCCTTTACCCCATGGCACGAAAAAACTATTATCAGCAAACATAGAATAAAATCCTCTAAAGACCATATCCGGGTCTTCAAGAAAACAAGATAGTGTACACCAAAGTATCCTGGCTTATGGACCATTCACCACCGACCTTCCCAGACATACGTCCAGTGGCCGTTGCCGGAAGTTACACTTCCTTATGGCGGTTCTTTCCAATCACAGTTACGGTATAGCGGGGGAATCACACCCCACTTCTTTTGAAATATACAAGATTATAATACCCACATCGAGGAAATAAGTCAAGCGGTTTTTAAGGTCTTGTCCCATAAAATTCACGCGGCGGGCTGTCCTACTCCTGGGACGACCGGAAACTACAGGGTACTACCAATCTCGGGGAAAAAAATCAGGGTAAAGGAATGCCGCGAGTTGACTGATACCTTCAATAAAGCGGAATGTGGGGGAAGAAATAATTTTTTCATCGATAAAAAGCACCCGGTTTTCGCGGATAGCTTTTATGACACTGAATCCGGGCCGTTTAACCATATCTTCCATGGTTTTTGCGCGGTTCATTGCCCCCTGCTGTACAATGTACGCATCTATGACATCGGCATTTTGCAAGATTTTTTCAGCGCCATACGGAGCTATAGAACTTCCTGGGCTTAAAGGTTTCATGCCGGCAGCTATGTTGATGCCTCCGGCAATTTCTATGGCATAGGCAGGTAAAGAAGCTGCTGATACCGTACGGTTTTCTGCGGCGGTGGACTCAAAAAACACGGTTTGTTTGTTGCGTATACCTGCTGCGTCTTGGCGTATCTTCTGTACGGTATCATGGAAAGATGCGAGCTGTTCTTCCGCGTGCTTTTCCTGACCCGTAAGGAGCGCCAGTTTTAAAATATACCCATCGAATTCTGCGATACTTTCAGGGTATAACGACACTACGGTGATGCCGGCCTTTTCAATCTCGGTGATATAATCCGGGTGTGAACGGCGGATAAAGGGACGGATCAGCACCAGGTCCGGTTCTTCAGCAATAATATATTCCGGGTCCCCGGTGTAATCAAATTTCGGCAGCAGATCCGCTGGAGCCGGGTATGTACAGGTTTTATGTCCGCCTATAACGAACTGCCCTGCGCCGATGGAAAACAGATTTTCGGTATGGGCAGAATACAATGCAATAATCCGGTGAAACGGCTGCCCCACCGTAACCGGCGTGCCGTCATCATCAATAAAAGAAAATTCGGATAGGTTTCGGGTCGGTTTTTCCGCTTGTTTTGAACACGTGCAGAGCATTACCACGGTTATAGCTACTATACATGCGGTTTTTCCCATAGATGGTCCTTTTTCGATGCTGCTGTAACCCCGCTACGGGAGGTAGATTCTTGCAGCGGGGTCATGCAATGCTTATTTCATGGCATCAGCTACATGCTGCACCAGGTGCGCTTGTAAAGCGGGATATTCGCCAAGCCCCCGCAGTACGGTTTGTACTGAAAAGCCTTGAGCGGTGAGTATGGATTTCCATGAATCCTCTTCATCTCCTGCCATATCGTTATTTGCGTGATCCCCTGCGACAATCATGAGCGGAAACAGTACGAGCTTTTCCAGCCCCGCGGCTTGCACCTCTGCTATCACATCATCTAAGGAAGGCTCCGCCTCAACCGTACCGATGAAAGACCGGGAGAAGCCTTTTTCTTTAAGGAGCGCGGCAAGTTTGGCATAATCGGCGTTAGCCGCGTCTTCGGTACCGTGTCCCATAAAGACAATACCCGTATCTTCCGCTGCATAGGCTTCTGTGCCATCGCTTATGATGGTAACCAGGGCGGTATAATCCGCCTCCGCAGAAAGCACCGGCTTACCGTATTTGACGCTACTAAACTTGCTTTCCAAGGGCTTTATCTGGGATAGCATTTCTTTCTCTTCGATACCGTTCATAAGATGCGTAGGCTGCACAATGAACTCTTTGACGCCATCGGCTACCAGGCGGTTCATCGCTTCGGCCACATTGTCGATCTTTTCACCGTCCCGCTCGTAAATGTGGTCGATGACGATTTGACTGGTAAACGCCCGGCGCACCTCGTATGCCGGATACGCCTTAGCAATGGCATTTTCAATGGCGCCGATAGTTTTTGCTCGGGATTCATTGAAGCTGGTACCAAAGCTTACCACCAGAATGACGGGTTTCCCTGGGTCATCTGACTTGGCAGCCGTACTTTGACAGCTCAGCAGCGAAAGGGTTACGAGGAGCACGAGTGCTGCCCGTATGATGGTTTGCAGATTTTTCATAATTCTGCCTCCTAAATGGGTTCAGCATTGATAGGGGGCAAAACACGCCGTATGGCACAAAAACATACATTCATATCCTCTGGTCTGCACAGCAGGTATATGATAGTGGTATCCCGGCTATACGGTAACGCGCTTGCGAGGGAATTGCACCCTACTTCCCCAAATTCAAAACTGTAAGATACAGGTTATCATTAATGAAAAGGCGTGTCAAGGCATATGCGTATACTTAACCACAGAATATGCGGATTTTCACGGATTAAAATGAAGCTATCACCCACAAAATCCATGCCATTCCGCGAAAATCTGCGGACAAATTTTTATAAGTAAACGCATATGGG
>JAISPY010000098.1 GCA_031274565.1 Treponema sp. | reverse complement strand
ACGATACAGGAGGTAAGCCCCGCGGATGGGGACTGGAAGTTTGATGTGGAAGCGAGCTATTACGGGTTTGGCGACCCTGAGTCCGGGGGGACGAAATGGATCATCCGGAACGGGTTGGGAAGTGAACTGGACCGGGAGGGGAGTATCGGCGGCGGCTTGTGGGTACATTTCGGGAAGGGGAACGGGTTCCGGGACCGGGAGTTGAGCGAGGTCCGGGGCGTCATCGAGCAGAGTGGCGGCAGCATCGTCACGGGAGCGGAGGTCCGGTTACTCCAGGGGGACGGGACGGTGTATAAGGCTGGAACGAGCGGCTGGGACGGGACCTATACCTTGGAGGATGTAGCGCCGGGGACCTATACGTTGGAGGCGTCTCTGTTCGAGACGAGTACGGGAGAGGTATTCTGTTGCACTGAGGAGGTAACGGTTACGGGGGCTACGTGTATCCAAGACCTGACCTTGGTGAAGGGCTGGACCGTAAGCTATGGGCTGAATGGGGGAGGAGGGACGGCGCCTGGAAGTCGGAAAGTAAGACATGGGACGGAGATCACCCTGCCCAGTTGGAGGGGGATGAGGGCTCCGGCCGGAACCGCCTTTCTGCGATGGGCGGATGGAGTAGGGACGACCTACCAGAGCGGGAGGAGGTACACGGTAAGCGGGGACGTGCGGTTTGAGGCCCAATGGGGGATGTTCGAGAGCGTTGATGAGGTTAGAGGCTACCTGGACAGCTTTACCCCTGAGGAGGGGAATACCTCCGATAAGCCCATCCCTGTACCGATGAAGGTTACTCTCTCCAGCGCGTGGGGGCCCTTGCTGGACCTGCTGAATGAAGTTGGCCGAGAAAAATACATTGCCCTGGACCTTTCGAGTAGCACCCCGGGGGGAACATTCCCTGGAAACGCTTCCGGACAGAAATGGATCGTATCCCTGACTCTGCCTGACACGGCCACGAGCCTAGGGGGGACCTGGAGTAACTTCAGCGCTCTCCAAGAAATAGCGGGTGCGCATATCACCAGCATCGGCGGTTCTGCCTTCTGGGATTGCACGAGCTTGATATCGGTGAATTTTCCGGAGGCAATAACCATTGGCGGTTCCGCCTTCCGGGGATGTACGAGCTTGAAAACGGTGGATTTCCCGGAGGCAACGAGCATTGGCGGTTCCGCCTTCCGGGGATGTACGAGCTTGATATCGGTGAGCTTCCCCAAAGTAACGGGCTTCGGCGGGGACGCCTTCAATGGCTGTACGAGTTTGAGAACGGTAAGCGCCCCTAAGGCAGGGACCATCAGCGTTCGCGCCTTCGAGGGCTGTAGTAGCTTGAGAACCGCGGACTTCCCGGAGGTAACGACGATGAACGACTCCGCCTTCAATGCCTGTACCAGTCTGAGCGCGGTGAACCTTCCTAAGCTGGGACCAGGCACCGGCATGTACGTCTTCCAGGGTTGTAGTTCCCTGCGCTGGGTGAGCCTCCCGGAAGCAACGCACATCGCCTATGGCGCCTTCACTGCCTGTACCAGCTTGAGCGCGGTGAACCTCCCTAAGACAACAACCATCAGCGGCGCTGCCTTCAGTGGGTGTCCCCTCACCAGCATAACCCTTCCCGATAGTTGTGATACTATAAGTACTAATTCTGGAATACGCAACAACTTCCCGGGCTACTACGCAGCTCAGGGAAAGGTGGGCGGCACCTATATCTTCACCGGAGGGGCTTGGACCGGCCCCTTCTAAGCGGGGACGCCCGGAGCCAGCGGGAAACGCCGCTTCCCTTCCGGTTAAACCGAGGGGCTGCGGGCTGGGCGTGCCCTTGTTTCCGGTGTAACCGGGGTAAAAAAGGCAAAAAAACAAGGCTTTTTAAACCCGAGGGTTTTGAAGGAAAACCAACC
The DNA here is from genome assembly GCA_031274565.1 of Treponema sp. Taxonomy (GTDB): domain Bacteria; phylum Spirochaetota; class Spirochaetia; order Treponematales; family Breznakiellaceae; genus JAIRLU01. Next base: position 2,875 of record JAISPY010000098.1, on the reverse strand, counting down.
GCCCCAGGGATTTCACGAGGGGGCTGCCCTGGGTTTATCCTCATCCCCTATCGTTTACGGCAGTATAGTATTACAATAAAAGTAACTCGTATACTAAGGGGCGATGATGAAATATAAAATCCAAATGCTTGCGGAACGGTTTACCGGCGTACTTTCCCAATGGCCCGAAGTGGAATGTGTTTCCCTTACCGAAAGCGCGCAGGAGGACCCGCTGGACCCCTATTTTGCCCTGATCCTGGATGTGTTCTACCGGGGAGCCATTCCTGACCCTGAGGCACGGTGCCGTTGGTACGGGGACGATGTGGTAGGCTTTGAGACTTCCGGGGGGATCTATAAGGATCGCTTCCTCATTAAGGGGCTTCCGATCCGGCTGGAGTATAAAGCGACGCAACAGATCGATACGGTAGTTTCCCTGGTCTCTACCGGCCTCGAATCCCTGTGGCTCATCAAAGATTCAGGAACCTACGGGTTCTACCGTTTGATCCAGGGGGAACTGCTGTTTTGCCGAACCGATTGGATAGAGCAGATACGAGGGCGGCTGCTCAAGCTGGATGACGCCTTTTGGGTACGGATGCGGCAGATCTATCAAGCCAAAATGGAACATTTGCTCCATGATCTGGGAGCGGCGTTTTTTCAAGGGGATGACTTCAATTATCTCGTCTCTTCCGCGCTCTTCATCAAAACCGTCTGCCTTACCCTGTTTTGCGTCAACCACCGCTTTGAGCCTTCTCATCGGGCCTATTATACCCAGGTCCTGGAATTGCCGGTCCTACCTGAATCCTTCCGGGCACAGCTTGCCACCTTTCTGCGGGGGGAGCCGGAACTAACCAACGAACGGAAGTATTCCCTCGCCCAGCGCATCGCCCGGAATATCGTCGCTCTCTAAGCGCAAAGGGAGGAACCATGTTACTGCGGGTAAAATCCTGGATTCGGGGCTTGCTGCTGTGCTTGTTGGGTCCTTTGGCGGCAGGTTCCTGTGAGTACAAGAAGCCGACGGCCTTTCCCTTCTACGGCGCAGAGGAAGCGGTCCGGTTATACGGGTTTTCCAAAGCAGGGGTTTCAGGGCAGATCCCCCTCTCTGAACCAGGGAGTTTTAACTATGCCTTTGATCCGGTCCTGCGGATTTCCCCCGAAGCTGCTCTGGAAGTGGAGTATGGGATCCAGCCTGGAGCAGGAGCTACAGAGGAAAGACCGTTGAATCAGATCATCCTCACCGTGGAAGGAGAGGCTGCATGGGTGCTTCCCTCTGATGTTTCGTTCCTCGGCATCGCGGAAAATCCAGACCGTATCCGGTATGTGGTGCCGCTTAATGGGGATGTCGAACAGATACGCCTCACCATTGCCCCGGGGAGGGGGGCCGCAGCGAAGGTTCCCGGCGGGGTCTTGGCACTCCATTCCCTCAGCCTGGTAAGCCGGTGGTACGGGTTTACCCAGGAACGCCCCGGGAATCTTCTGGTACGGGTAAGCCCCTGGGTGGTGCGGGACCAGGACCTCCCGTCCCCTCGGTTCACCATAAACCCCCCGTCCCAGTACCAACTGAGCGGAACCCTGGCGGTCTATGCAGCGGGTGGGGAAAGCCAAGGGATCCAGGTCAGGGCGGGAAATCGGCAGTTTGACTATACCCCCCGGCCCGGGGGCGGGGAAGATTCCTTGTACATTCCCCCCAAGGCCCTTCCCCCGGATCCGTACCCCCTGAGCGGCAGCGGGAAGCTGGAAACCTTCACCCTAAGCGCTGCCCAGACCCCTTCTTTTCCAGAACATCCCATCCCGCTCGATCCAGGGATGATCCTCTCCTATCCCCAGCAAAACTGGCGGAACCCCCGGTATGAGTTGTTCCAATGGAAGGATTTCCCTTCGATCCTCATCTTTGATACCGCTGATTATACGGTCCAGGATGCGCTGTTTAAGCGGCTGGCGTTCTTCACCGAGAAAGCCGGATTTCGGGGCCGGCTTGTCCCGGATGAGGAGTTCGCGGATCTCCATGGCTGGAATGCCCATGATTACCGGGCAACGGACCTAGCCGCCTTTTTCGAGGCTGCCCGGAAAACGGAGTTTCCCCTTTCCCCGGAAGAACGGGAATTGGAAGGCATCCTCCAGCGGGCCGATATTATCCGTTTGAGCGAAACCGGGGCATGGACCGAGGGGGTGGGGGCGGTGATTTCCATATCCCAGGAATCCACTGGGTATCTCCGTTCCCGTTTCATGGTCCATGAAGGGTTCCACGGGCTGTTCTTTATCGATGCGGAGTTTCGGGATTTCAGCTTCCGCCGCTTTGAAGCCCTGGACCCCACGGCCAAGGGATTCCTCATCTCCTTCTTTGATTATCAGCATTACGATGTGCAGGATTCGTATTTGGTGGTCAATGAGTTCATGGCCCATGTACTCCAACAGCCCGTATCCCATGCGGCATCCTATTTTGGGGAAAACCTCGCCGCCCGGATCGACGCCTCTCCGTGGCGCCGCAGGGTGCTGCCCCCCAGGGACGAAGTCTCCGATTCCTGGCCGGACCTGGCCCGGGCCTTCCAGACTGAAGCAGAGGCTTTTTCGCGCTATGTGAACCAGCGTTGGGGCCTGGTGGCAGGGAGAGTCCACCGAGTTACGGTGCGGGAGTGGGAGGACGAAGGATAGGGGACCACGCTGATCACCTAAGGACCCGCGCAGCAATGAGAATAACATGCAGTGCATGTTATTCGTGCGTAGTTCATAAGGATCATTAAAAAAAGATAAAACCATTGATGAAATATATACTATGGCTGTACAATAATGTACTTGAATTGGTTATTACGGAGGGATAAAAAATGATGGAAATTAAATGTGCAAAAGAAATGGGTGATAAGGTAAGGGAAAAAATCAGTGAAATATTTGTTGATGGTTT
>JAISPY010000069.1 GCA_031274565.1 Treponema sp. | reverse complement strand
GGCAACGCTGATTAACTTGACGCTAATCAGCGTTGCCCTATGGTTTTTCTCGTTTTCCTGCGGAAAACTGCGAAAAACCACATTAAAGGAAGCACTGATTTATTCTCGATTGAATAAATCAGTGCTTCCTGAAAATAAAAAAATCATTTTTCCGTCATAACCTCAACCCCGTCCCAGTCATCAGGAGGAGGGTTGGTGATATAGTAGTTACAACGGTCGGTGAAACGGAGCGCTCCCGTATCATCCGGGAGGATGCTGAGGACCCGTTGAAATCCCGAAAGGGCTTTCTGAAATTCCCGCTTATAATACCACTCAGCCGCGTCGCTATGGTATTGCCATGCCACCTTTTCATCATCGCTTAACTTCAGGCGGCTGGTAAAGATGGGAACCCCTTGGGTTTTCCCCTTGACCGCCACCCGATCAATAATCCGGCAGGGAAGATCCTGGGCAATTTTTTCATAGACCCCTTCTGAAAAGAGCACCGCTTCGTGGTATTTTTTGGTAAGCCCTTCCAGCCTGGAGGCCAGGTTTACCGAGTCCCCAATGACGGTATAGTTCATTTTCTTGTCGCAGCCGATATTCCCGACGGTAACAATGCCGTAGTTGATCCCTATCCCAATGCGGAATTCCGGCGCCCCGAACCCTTTCTGGGCCTCATTGAAATCATCCAGGCGCTCCATCATTTCAAGGCCTGCTAATACGGAAGCCAGGGCATCGTTGGTATGGGTTACCGGGGCGCCAAAAATAGCCATAATAGCGTCCCCGATGTACTTATCTACCACCCCTTCTCGATCCATGATGACATTCACCATAATCGAAAAATACCGATTCAGGGAATTGACCAATTCATCCGGGGCCATAAGCTCGGAGATGGTGGTGAAACTCCGGATATCTGAAAAAAGTACGGCGATTTCCCGGTTATTACCGATGAGCATTTGTTCAGGATTCACAAACACCGCCTCAATCACATCCTTGGGAACGTACAGTTGAAACACATTACGGATCTTCATTTCCCGTTTCTGGGCAACCGCAGCGTCAAAGGCATATTGCTTAACCTGATCGTAGGCCGATGCAAGGGTCTTGAGCATAAGATTAAAGGTCTCGGAAAGCTGTCCTACCTCATCGTTATAATACACGGCCACCGTTTCATTCAGGTTATTGGATTCGATGATCTTCCACATGGCGCTAACCAATGCTTCCATGGGCTTGGTTACATATTGGGCCATAATAAAAAGGATGAAAGTACCCGCGATCAAGGTACCAATCAGGATATACAGGGTGGTTCTGAAGATCTGTTCGACCGTTCCATAAAAGCGGCTCCGTTCTTCGGTAATAAAGAGCTGCCAGGAGAAGGGGGTAAAGGAGATGGTATAGGCGACTCGCACGATTCCTTCCATCCGGATACTGGTGAATTCCCGCCTGCTCTCTGCTCCATAGACCATGAGGGCATTCCGTTCTTCCGGGGAAAGGGAACCGGGACCGACTTTCATGTCCACCGTACCCTCTTGATCCAGGGCAAAGATGGCTTGGGTATCACTCCGTAATATCCCCCGGGCAAAATTTTCCACCGCGAGTTTAGCGGCATTTTCCATCAAGGGATCGCCGGTTACGTTATTATCCACCAGCAGATTCCACTGACCGTCGGCATAGTTTCGAACCTCTTCGGCCATGAAATTCAAAAAATCCACTGCCAGACGATTAACCGCAGCAGACGCAAGCAAATAGGAAGACGCCCCCACCATTACCACCGCCACCATTACCAGCGGTAAAACCACCAAGAGTATTTTAACGCGGATCTTCATTGCCCTAGTATACTAAAGAGGTATTGGATTACTCAATACGCAAGTCCCTCGTTACTGCTACCCTTGAGCATAAGGAGCTCGGGGTAGCATTCTTATTATGAGGTATGAAGGGTACTAATTTTTTGTCCTGTTTTTAGAACGCACGGTCAACCAGTGAACGACATGGCATGATCCCCCATCAACCGTTTGATTGGTGATAGTGATGGAAGGAATTTTTCCCGTTCTGGCAGTGGGCGCATCATCTTTATAGACGGGGTCCCTAGAGCGTTTCTACCGCCCGCCGGAGAACATGCAGGTTTTGCGGGGGTGTATGCTGTCCTGCAACACAGCCCGGACCGAGGATAAGGCTTTTCCGCCCCCCGATGCGGACCGCCTCCTCCAGATGGGCTTTTAATTCGGCTTCCGTACCGGTGTCCAAGGGGCTGCCCCGGATTTCGTTTCCTGCGATATCGTAATAGGGAATCTCCCGGATTCCGCCCAAAAGACATTTATCCGTAAGGTTCCGGGCTTCGGCTAAAGAAGGGGAGACCCACCGGTCATGCCAGTTGATACAGGGTACCGGATACTGGGCTATACGCTGGAACATGATGTGGTTTCCGTGGGGATGGACTACATTAAAAAAAGTCTTGTCCTTGTAGGAATCCATAACCCTTAGGTCATAAGCGGCCCCGAATTCTTCATAAAGAGCTTCGGAGAGGTAATCGTGCCGGGCGCATTGGGTCGCAAAGAAAAAGCCGTCCACCCCGGCTTCGATATTGGCCTTGACAAAATTGATGGTGGTTTCGGTAATTACTTCCAGTGCCTGTTTAAACAGCTCTGGCGTTTCCTGCATATCTTCCTTGATGCGGTCCCCCGCCAGTTTGTAGGCGGTGGTCAGGGGGCTGAAAATGGTTTGGATAACCGGCCATGCACCCCTGGAGCGGTCCACCACATACTGAGCAAGCTGCACCTGCTTGCCATAGGAACCATAAAACGCCGGCAATACCTTGAGGCGCCCCCAGTCGCCGGCGTCATGGATGCCGTAATCATCGATCACCGGAGGCTGACCGCTCTGGCAAAAGATCTTGATTTTGGCGCCGTAATCCTGTACCCCATAGAGTCCAAAGGGCATGAGTTTGATAAAATCAAAATCATAGGTTTTGGCAAACTGCACCTGGGCATCGGCCAAACTCCTCGGATCCTGGTCATGGGCGGAAAAATGCATCCATACATTGATGGGGACCCGGTCGACATCAGCGCCGGTCAAAGCCGCCTGGATTCGTTCTTTTCTGGTCATAGCTCCTCCTCGGGATTACCGATTTTCCCATGTTCTGCATTTATTTTCTATCCCCTTAAAGACCTGGCTCAGGAGCAAACAAAGGCCCCAATAAATCAAACCCGCGGACAAATAGGCTTCCAGATAATAAAAATTTTCCGCGGAACAAAGTTTGGCCCGGGCTAAAATATCGGTGATCCCTATGGTAAAGGCCAAGGACAAACCCTTGATAAGGGAAATATTTACTGCCTCCGCCGGAAAGGGCTTGATCAATTATGATGCAGGGAATAGTATTAAATGCCTGGACTTACTAGGTATTTATCTTACAGTTTATCTTAAAGAACGGAGGATCAACGTGAAAAAAATCTTTTTTGCGGCAATGACGGTTTTTCTTTCCACCACACTTTTTGCCCGGGGGACTCAGGAACCGCAGATACAAGCCAAGGATACCATTGTATTCGGGGTGAACCTTTCGGCCACCGGGCTTTTCCATCCCACCCTTAATACGTCCAATGCGGACCGTGAAGTAGTCTTCCTGGTGTTTAACCGCCTGGTTGCCACGGATCCGGCGGGAAACTACGTGCCGGAACTGGCGGAAAGCTATACTGCCTCGGCTGACGCCCGGGTGTATACCTTCAAGATCCGCCGGGACATTAAATGGACCGACGGACAGCCCTTTACCGCCGAAGATGTGGCCTTTACCTACGAGACCACGGCTCACCCCAATTTTTTCCGGGGCATCGATGAATTCGCGCGGCGCCTGGAAGGTTCTGAAGCCTACCATGCGGGGACGGCTCCTAACGTATCGGGAATCCAGGTGCTGGACCCCTATACGGTACGGTTTACCTTTACCGACCCGTACCGGGATGCTATGGTTAAGTTTATCGATATTCCCGTACTGGCTAAGCATGTCTGGAGCAAGGTGCCGGTAGCAAATTGGATGGATCAGGGGGAGCTGCTGCGGAACCCCGTGGGAACCGGGCCCTATATACTGGCGGAATACGTGCAGGATCAGTATGTCCGGCTGGAACGTAACGACGCCTATTTCAAGGGCGCTCCCAAGATCAAAACCTTCATCCTGAAAAGGTCCAATCCCGACACCCGCCAGATTGAGGTTATCAACGGCGAGTTGGATGTGGCCCGGGTGGTCTCATGGAAGGAGCGGGACCTGGCGGATTATACCCGCCGGAACATCCCCATCGTCGAAGTGAAAAGCATCATGGCCTACTACATCGTGTTTAACACCACCGATCCGGTTTTCCAGGACCCCCGGATCAGATTGGCGGCGGTTCACGCCCTGGATAGGCAGGCCCTGATCAATGCCATCGAAAACGGTCATGCCATCACCTCCGAGACCCTTATATCCCCCACCCAATCGGTCTACCCCAAAAACATTACCCCCTATGATTTCAACACCGCCAAGAGTCTGGATCTGCTCCGGCAGGCCGGTTATACGGATACCAACGGGGACGGTATTGTGGAAAAAGACGGCCAATCCCTCAAGGTGACCCTACGCTACGACAATGTGGACGATACGCTGCTGGCCCAGCTTGTCCAGGCCCAGCTTAAAAAGGGCGGCTTTGACGTGGAGATCATCGGTTCCGACTTTAATACGGTGCTAGGGATTCTGCGGAGTACCACCGAACCCTTCCAGATCGCCTTCATGGGCGCTACCTACCGGCCCAATCCCGGCTACGGCGCGGGTCACATGTGGATGGCCCGGTATATCAATGATGCGGAGAATAACCGGCTTATGGCTTTGGCTAACGGCTCCACCAACGATCAGGAAGCGCTTGTCAATTTCGGCGCTTGGGGCAGGTACCTCCACGATCAGGCGCCTATCGCGGTACTCTACTTCAAATCCACCGGATATGCGGTGAACCCCCGTCTTGTGGGCTACGAACCGACTGCTACCGAATGGTTCCCCAAGGTGGAAACCTGGTATTTCAAATAGTATCCGCCATGTAGGGTTGGGGATTGTGATAGGGTACATCGGTAGGAGGCTATTCCAGTCCGCGCTTATCATGCTGGGGGTTTCGGTGATCGTGTTTTTCCTTATCAACCGAATCCCCGGCAATCCCTATGCCAGTATGTTCTCTCCCGATATAGCTTCGGACCAGGTGGAGGCCAAGCTCCATGAAGTGGGGTTTTACGATCCCCTGCCCTATAAATACCTCAAGTGGCTAGGCCGGATAGGGCTGGGGGATTTGGGTTACTCCATCTTTTACCGGGATAAGGTAAGTTCCATCATTTTTTCCCGGCTGGGGAATACCCTGTTGCTCACCAGTGCTTCTCTTGCTATCAGTATGCTGGTAGGTATTTCCGCCGGGGTCTATACCGGCAGGAGGCGCGGGGGCTTGGTGGATAACACGGTTTCCTTCGTTACCTTCCTTATCCTTTCCATCCCCTCCTTTTTTTTAGGTATGCTGCTTATCAAGGTTCTGGGGGCGGATCTCCGGCTGCTGCCCGTATCGGGGATGGTGACCGTGTCCGCCGGTTACCGGGGTTTAGCGCACGCTCTGGACGTGATCCGCCACATGATAATGCCTTCCCTTATACTGGGTCTTTTGTACTCTGCCACCATGCTGCGGTATACCCGGTCCAGCTTGCTGGGCATCATAAACGCCGATTTTATCCGCTCCGCCCGGGCGCACGGGCTCACCGAAGGGGTGATTCTTTTTAGGCATCTCCTCAAAAACATGCTCATTCCTATAGTGACGGTCTTGAGCCTGCAAATCCCGGACATGCTTTCCGGGGCATTGCTCATAGAAACGGTGTTTGTCTGGCCGGGGCTGGGACGGCTGAGTTTTGAAGCGGTTCAGCATCGGGACTATCCGCTGATCATGGGGATACTGCTTATGATGGCGTTGATAACCCTCATATCGAATTTGATCGCCGATGTGGCCTACGCCTTGATTGACCAGCGGGTCACGGTGGGGGCGGAACATGCCGGACAGCGGTAACCGGAAAAACCTCATACCCTGGGGCTGGCTCTCCGGCTTTTCTCCGGGAAAAGCCTTGCTTAAGGTGCTTTCCGCCCACCACTTGGTAAGGGCCGGAGCCGTTATGCTGACTATCCTGACGCTTTTTTCTTTGATTGGTCCCTTCTTTTCCTCCTTTGACCGGGATGCGGTAGCAGTGGAAAAAATTCAGGAGTCTCCGGGGGACGGGCATATCCTGGGTACCGACGAACTTGGCCGGGATATTTTTGTGCGCCTGGCCTATGGCGGCAGAGTGTCTCTAAGCGTGGGAATCATCGCCATGCTTATCCAATTGGCTATTGGCGTAAGTTTGGGCGCCCTAGCGGGGTTCTACGGAGGTATCTGCGACAGCGTCATCATGCGGATCACCGACGTGATCATGTGTTTTCCTTTTTTTGTGATCGCCCTGTCTGTGGCGGCACTGACAGGGCCTAGTTTTAGGAATGTGATCCTGATCATCGGCCTTTTACGCTGGCCCGCTATGGCCAGGGTGGTGCGGAGCGGGACGCTGGCCCTTAAAAACAGCGAATTTATCGAAGCTGCCCGGGCCCTTGGCCTTACCCGGGTGGAAATCATCTTCCGTCACCTGCTTCCCAATATCTTGGATTCGATCATTGTCTACGGTACCTTGAACGTGGCGTATGCGGTACTGCTGGAAGCCTCCCTAAGTTTCCTAGGACTGGGCATCGCCCCGCCCCAGCCCAGTTGGGGAACGATGCTGTCCGCGGCCCAAAGTATGAGCATCCTACAAAACTGCTGGTGGATATGGATACCTCCGGGAAGCATGGTGCTGCTGGTAGTGCTCGCCATCAATTTTATCGGCGAGGGGCTGTCGGAAATCTTCAGCGACCGGTCTCACCGATGAAAAGCCTCATGGAAATTCGAGATCTTTCTGTGGAGATTGGCGCTCGTGGCCGGAAAATCAGATGGACCTCCATCCTTAATCATATTAACCTCTCCCTGGAGCAAGGCGAGGTACTCGGGCTGGTAGGGGAATCGGGCTGCGGTAAAACCATGACCGTGCTGGCCCTCATGGGGCTGCTGCCTCCGGGCGGGCGGATCGCCGGGGGGTCTATCCGCTTCATGGACAGGGACCTGAGCGGGCTTTCACCAAAGGAGCTGGCGAAGATCCGGGGTAAGCATATTTCCATGATTTTCCAGGAACCCATGACTTCCCTGGATCCCCTTATGACCATTGGGGAACAGATCCGGGAGATTCTGGCCCGTCACGAGGGGCTCAAGGGGGCGGCCAATAAGGAAAAGTGCCTCCATCTGCTCCAAACGGTGCATATTCCTGAACCGGGCAAGATATACCACTGTCATCCTTTTAGGCTTTCCGGGGGTATGCGCCAGCGGGTAATGATCGCCATGGCCCTAGCCTGCGAGCCGGAACTGATAATTGCCGATGAGCCTACTACCGCCCTGGATGTAACCACCCAGGCCCAGATACTGGACCTTTTCAATGAAATTCGAAGCCGTACCCGGATGTCTTTCATTTTTGTTACCCACGACTTGGGAGTGATAGCGGAAATCGCCGATCGGACATCGGTGATGTACGCTGGTTACGTGGTAGAGGAATGTTCCGTGGCGGCACTTTTCCGATCGCCTGCTCACCCCTACACCTATGGACTCATGCGCTCTCGAATGGGGCGGCGTAACAGCAACCGGGATCAGCTTTACAGCATCCCCGGCTCGGTGCCTGCACCGGGAAATATGCCAGGGGGCTGTCCTTTTGCGCCCCGCTGCCAACTGGCCGCAGCGCGGTGCAGCCGGGAAATTCCCCCCTTGGCGGAAATACATGCAGGCCACCGCGTCCGTTGCTGGAGGCAGGTGATCTGATGGCGGAATCGGCAAAGGAAACGGCAAAAGAGGTGCTCCTAAGGGTAGAAAACCTGAGCAAGGATTTCACCCTAGGCAAATCCCTCTTAGGCCGGGCCAAACACCGGGTCCGGGCTGTGGACGGACTATCCCTGGAAATACCGCAAGGGGAATGTTTCGGCCTCGTGGGGGAGTCGGGGAGCGGTAAATCCACCCTAGGCCGCTGTATGCTCAATCTCATTGCTCCTACTTCCGGCAGCATCGAATTCGCCGGAAAAACTATTTTTGATAGTGAGAAGGGGCTGCGTCTTTCTTACCGGGAGATGCTTCCCTTGCGTCGGGATATGCAGATCATCTTTCAGGACCCTACTGCCAGCTTGGACCCGCGGATGAACATTGGAGACCTGGTGGCAGAGGGAATCAGGAAGCATCGCATCGCCGAGCCGCGGGAAGCGAAAAAAATCGCCGGGGATTACCTAGAACGCTGCGGCATAAGCCGGACGCTTTCCGGGCGGCAGCCAGGGGAATTCTCCGGGGGCCAGAAGCAGCGGATCGGCATTGCCAGGGCTTTGGCCCTGCGTCCCCGATTCATCGTGGCCGATGAGCCGCTCTCTGCCTTGGATGTATCGGTCCAGTCCCAGATACTCAACCTGATGAGTTCCCTAAAAAAGCAGTTTAATCTGACGTTCCTGTTTATTTCCCATGACTTGCGGACGGTGGAATACTTCTGCGACCGTATCGGGGTACTGTACTTGGGATCTTTCGCAGAGCTTGGGACCACCGTCGACATCATCGACAAGCCTCTGCATCCCTATACCCAGGCCCTTTTTTCATCGGCCCCCAGAGATTCCCCGGATCTGCAATCTTCCCGAATCCGGCTTACCGGGGAGATCCCGAGCGCCATAAACAGCCCCCAAGGCTGCAAATTCCACACCCGCTGCCCTCACTGCCG
>JAISPY010000039.1 GCA_031274565.1 Treponema sp. | reverse complement strand
TGGGGATCGATGGAACGGGTCTGGATGAGGTGGGCGTCCCCTTCGAGGATCTGGGAAATCCCCGGCAAGATCCGGATCCGCTGGAAACCGGCCTGCTTGAGGATGCCGTACAAGTCCTTCAGGTATTCCCGGGAGGCGCTGGGAATGGCGATGATGGCTTCGTCCGCCCCCTTCGTCCGCAAGAGCCGGGCCACATCCCGGATCGGTCCCAACACCGGGATACCGTCGATTTTCCGGCCTCTCTTGTCCGGGTCATCATCCAAAAAAGCCACCACTTCACCGAAGATGGCCGTAACCGTGATCTCATGCGCCAAGGTCTGTCCCGCGAAACCTGCGCCGATGATGTATAAGCGTTTTGATTTTAATGAAGTCATCTGTGTTTCGGTCATAAGCTTATGATATGGTTGGTTCTGGTCTGGTCTGTATTCCTCTGAACCGCTTCCCGCGTATCGGTTCAGGGCATATCACCGATTCCCTGCCATTCCTGGGGCGTCTATCATGTCAAAACCCAGATCAATCGCAAAGGAATCCTCATAGAGATCCAATTTGATCTTTGCCCTCCCTTTTCTCTTATCGACCTTGATTATCTTTCCCTCAAGTCCCATTAAAGGTCCTGCCACCACCACGATCCGGGCATGCTCATCAAAATAGACCTTTGATTTTCCGGCGATGGGCCCGACCTTTTTGATGAAATGGAGCACCACTTCCAGATCCTTATCCGCCAGGGCCGTGATATTTTGATTGGACCGTAAAAAACGATAAAATCCATCGGTTTTCCGGAAAGCCCAATGATAGTTGAGGATATCCTCCTCCTCCCCTAATTCAATGAAAATATAGCCGGGAAAAATGGCGGAATTGGAATGGATAAGCGCGCCACGCCGCCGTATATCCAGTTTTCGCTGGGGAAAATAGAGGGGAACCGTGATGTCCGGATGCAGCGCTCTGAAGAGTTTGATGTATTTTTCTTCTGATCGCGTTCTAATTTGCAGCGCATAGTAATTCATACCGTAGCATTATACGGGGGAGCGTCGGGATAGGGAAGAGGGCAGGATCAGGGCCGGCGCATATACACAAAAGAGTCCGCGAATGACGCGAATTATGGATATGATCACCGTGCTTAATGCGCAAAAACGAGCGAGTCCTAAACGGATTTTGGATCATGATTCCTTCTTAATCCGTGTAATTCGCGGACAACAATTGTTATGTGCCCTCGCCCTGCTTGCGTTACCCGGTTTAATAGACTACCTTACATACTATGGATACGGGAGCAAGAGTATGAGCATTGGAAAAAGCGTTCCCCGGGTGGATGCATACGAAAAGGTTACAGGCAGGGCAAAATATACCGATGACTTGGTAGAACGGCATGCCCTTATCGCCAAGGTACTCCATGCCACCGTTGCCAATGGCCTGGTAACCCGTATAGATACTACCCAAGCGGAACAGATTCCCGGGGTGGTGCAGATCATCACCTGCTTTGAGGTGCCGGATCGTCCCTTTCCTACTGCAGGGCATCCCTGGTCCACGGATCCGAGCCATCAGGACCCTGCGGACCGGAAACTCTTAAACCGTCGGGTACGGCTCTATGGGGATGACATCGCGGTGGTGATTGCCCAAGACGAAGTGGCTGCGGCCCGGGCGCTGCGGGCCATCACGGTGGAATACGAAACCTATCCTATCCTGCTCACTCCCCAAGCAGCCATGCAGGAGGGGGCCTCGGCGCTCCATGAAAACTGCCCGGACAACATCCTGAAACATACCTCCCTGGAAGACGGGAATTTTGAGGAAGCGATCCAAGAACCAGGACTCCTGCGATTCGATGGGATCTATGAAACCCCTCTGGTGCAGCACTGCCATATTGAACCGGTGGTATCCTTTGCCTACATGGAAAGCGGGCGGATTGTGGTGGTCTCCTCTACCCAAATCCCCCATATTGTCCGGCGTATCGTTGCCCAGGCCCTGGGGCTTCCCTGGGGTAAAGTGCGGATCATCAAGCCCTTTGTGGGAGGCGGGTTCGGCAACAAGCAGGATGCCCTCTATGAACCCCTCAACGCCTACTTGACCATGCGCTTGGGCGGACGTTTGGTGAAGCTGGAATTAAGCCGGGAGGAGATCTTTTTTGCCACCCGGGTACGCCACGGGGAGCAGATCCAGCTCAGCTCCTATATACGTCCCAACGGCCGCCTGGTGGCGCGCAGGTACACCGCCTATGCCAACCAAGGGGCCTATGGTTCCCACGGACACAGCATTGCCGCGAAGGGAACCAACGTGTTCCGGCAGCTCTACCAGGATGAAAAGGCCCGAAAGGTTGACATTTTCACCGTATACACGAATACCGCCACTGCCGGGGCCATGCGAGGATACGGTACGCCCCAGGCGGTATTTGCCATCGAATCCCACATGGAAGACCTGGCCCAGACCCTTAACCTAGACCCCATTGCATTCCGTTTTATGAATCTCATGCCCCAGGGCTTTACGGATCCTTTGAGCAAAAATGTCAACTATTTCGACTCCTTTCATCAGTGTGTGGAACAGGGGAAAGCCGCTATCCGCTGGGAGGAAAAACGGCGGCGCTATCAGCGCCAGACCGGTCCGCTGCGGCGTGGGGTGGGTATGGCCCTCTTTTGGTACAATACCGGGGTATGGCCCATTTCTATTGAAGTGTCTTCCTGCAGGATGGCGCTGAATCAAGACGGAAGCGTGCAGGTCCAACTGGGTGAAACCGAAATCGGTCAGGGATCGGATACGGTCTTTGCCCAGATGACCAGCGAAACCTTAGGGATTCCCTTGGAACAGGTACAGGTGGTAAGTACCCAGGATACGGACATCACCCCCTTCGGTACCGGGGCCTACGGCTCCCGGCAAAGCTATGTAGGGGGTATGGCGGTGCACAAGACCGCGCTCTTGCTCAAGGAGAAGATCCTGAGCCATGCGGAGGCGTACACCCGTATGCAAGCGTCGGGGCTTGATATCCGGGAGGGGGCTATTGTGCTTAAAAAATCCCTTCCTGGCCAGCCTTTGATGGGCCTGGGGGAACTGGCCACCGCGGTACTCTACAGCCCGGACCATGCGGAACACCTCACCGCGGAGACCACCCTCCAGGCCAAGAGCAACGCCTATAGTTTCGGCTGCGCCTTTGCAGAGGTCGAGGTGGACATTCCCCTGGGAAAGGTGCGGCTCCTGGATATGATCAACGTCCATGACTGCGGGAAACTGCTCAACCCCCAGCTTGCCGAGGCCCAGGTGCACGGCGGCATGAGCATGGCCATTGGGTACGGGCTTTCAGAAGAGCTTCGCTACGATCCGCAGACCGGGAGGCTCCTAAACGGTACCTTCCTGGATTACAAACTGGCTACCATCATGGATCATCCCCATCTTACCGCGGGGTTTGTGGAAAACTATGAACCTACCGGCGCATTTGGCAGCAAGGCCCTGGGGGAACCTCCGGCAGTGCCGGGCGCCCCGGCGATTCGTAACGCGGTACTCCATGCCACTGGCGTGGGGATACGCCGCATCCCCCTCACCCCGGAGGTATTGATTCCCGCGTTTAAGGCAGCGGGGCTTATGGCATAGGGAGCGGAAGGTATGTTTGATATAAGGGCATTGTATGAAGCGGAAAGCGTGGATCACGCCATCGCGCTCCTGGAGAAACACCCCGAGGCCCGTATCATCGCCGGGGGAAGCGATGTGTTGATTCAAATCCGGGAAGGGAAGCTTGCAGGGACTGAACTGGTGAGCATCCAAAAACTGGAGGAACTGCGGGGGATTTCCTTGGAGGCGGACGGAAGCATCCGCATCGGCGCGCTCACGAGTCTTTCCGCCATAGCCCGGGATCCCCTCATTCAAACCCATCTCAAGGTCTTGGCAGAAGCGGTTTCCCTGATCGGGGGATTGCAAATCCGGAACATCGGTACCATCGGAGGAAACACCTGTAACGGCGTAAGCTCCGCGGACAGCGCATCCACCCTCATGGCCCTGGACGCGGTGATGGAATACCAGGGACAGGAGGGCATACGCCGGCTGCCCATTCAGACGCATTATGTAGCTGCGGGGAAGACCGCCCTGAAGCATCACGAACTGCTTACAGCTATCACCATACCCGAGGAAAGTTACCGGGACTGCTACGGTCATTACCTGAAATACGCCCTGCGGAATGCCATGGATATCGCCCTCCTGGGCTGTTCAGTGAATGTGCGGCTTACCGGGGATAAGCGGTGGCTGGAACGGGTCCGCATCGGCTTTGGGGTGGCAGGCCCGATACCCATGCGTTCCCCCCGTGCCGAGGCCGCGGCAACCGGGGAGCTGGTAAGCGAAGCAACCCTAGACCGGGCTGCGCAGGCGGCCTTAGCGGAGGTGCGTCCCCGTTCAAGCTGGCGGGCGAGTAAGGAACTGCGTTTGCAGGCAGTAGCGGAGCTCACCAAACGGGCCTTAGGGTGCTCCATACGTCATGCGGGAGGAACCATATGAGTGAACCCACCGGAACCATACAGCGGGCCTTGGTGCGCTGCGTCATCAATGGGAGACCCACTGAGACCGTGGTCGATGTCCGATCTTCCCTGGCGGATATGCTCCGTTCCGAGTACCGGCTGACCGGGGTGAAGCAAGGCTGCGGAGCCGGTGAATGTGGGGCCTGTACGGTACTCATCAACGGGGAATCCTTTAATGCCTGCATTTACCTGGCCGTATGGGCGGACGGGAAAGCAATTCGTACCATAGAAGGCCTTGCCCGAGAAGACGGGGAGCTTTCCGCGGTACAGCGGGCCTTTGTAGCGGAGGGGGCTATACAATGCGGGTTCTGTACCCCGGGTTTCGTGTTGACCGCGGAGGAGCTTGCCGCCCGGAACACCCCCTACACCGAGGAAGAACTGCGGAACCTGCTTTCAGGTCACCTCTGCCGCTGTACAGGGTATGAAAACATCCTCAAGGCGGTGCAGCGGGTCCTCCCATCGGGCACTACCTGAGCGCGCGTCCATGCACGGCCGCCCCGCCTAACAGACTGGTAGGTATTCGTAAAAACATACATGAATGTAGTATTCCTTAGATCAGCCTACCTTTATGTAACTTTTCGGCAAGGCT
Source organism: Treponema sp. (assembly GCA_031274565.1). Classification (GTDB taxonomy): domain Bacteria; phylum Spirochaetota; class Spirochaetia; order Treponematales; family Breznakiellaceae; genus JAIRLU01. Next base: position 1,636 of record JAISPY010000039.1, on the reverse strand, counting down.
TTTCACGATTTCTCTGATTTACGAGCCAATAAGCTTTTTTATGGTAACTTGTTTCATTTTGTATTCCTCAAAAGGTAACGCAAGCCGAGGTTTGTCTGATTATGGTAATGCTATAGTTGTAATACTTTATATTGAAAAGCATTACGAGAAGCGGCCCTAAGAAAGGCTGAAAGCCGGAGGGGCGCCGAACGTATGCGGCTCATGTATACAAAACGGTTGCGGGCTTGAATGTATCGCTATTTTGTCTCGATTTTTCGATTCTGGCATGATTATTGCTGATACAAAAGTGCTGCATCCAAATCCGGTAACCCGAGAGGACCGTGTTTTTGAAATATGTCCAGTAAGTCCAGTAAAAAAGGGAAATGAGATAGAAAAAAATGAGTGCTCCTATAAGCGGCCAATTGTGGAACATGGATGAAGCAGTCGAAATTCACTGCAAAGATATTGGCATGACCTATCGCGCCGAAGGCGGACGGGATGTCAAGGCCCTTGCGGGGATAAACATCAAAATAAAAAAGGGAGAGTTTGTTTCGCTCCTGGGGCCTTCGGGGTGCGGCAAGACTACGTTGCTGCGGATAATCGGCGATTTGGTGATGCCCACAGAAGGGTCTATCTATATAGACGGCGGACTGCCGCAGCATGCGCGGTTAAAGAAAAAATACGGCATGGTGTTTCAAAACGCGGTTCTGTACGATTGGCGGACGGTTTGGAAAAACGTGCGCCTGCCCCTGGAGATCCTCAAGGTACCCAAGGACGAGGCAGAGGAACGGATCAACAGGATGCTTGAAATGGTCGGGCTGGCAAAGTTTAAGCATCACTACCCCCGCGAACTTTCAGGGGGGATGCAGCAGCGGGTCTCTATCGCCAGGGCCTTTGTCATTAATCCGGAAATTTTTCTGATGGACGAACCTTTTTCCGCCCTGGATGAATTTACCCGTGAAAAATTACACGAGGACCTTTTGCGGATCTGGCGGCAGACAAACAAGACCGTAGTTTTTGTAACCCATAACATCGCAGAGTCAGTATTCCTGTCGGACAAGGTTTTTGTATTAAGCCCGCATCCGGGACGGCTTTCAGCGGATATCGAGATCGATCTGCCCCGGCCCCGGCTTGCGGAAATGCGGAACAGCCCTCACTTCAACGAATTGATCGTTAAAATACGAAACAGCTTCGAGGGTATATAATGAACAGTATTACTGAACGGGTCAAAGGCCGGATTGTTGTTTTTATTTGGCTTTGCGTCATCTTTCTCTTGTGGCAGGAAATTTCATTTATCCTTGCGGAGGTGATACAAGACAAGATGGCGTCCAGGACGCTGCCCTACATGCACCTTATCCTCGCGAACCTGTTCACCCGGGGAAGTTTGATAGTATCCCACGCGGGTCAGACCCTTTCCCGCGCGCTCTTGGGTTTCGCCTTCGGGTGGGCGCGGGTTTTCTCCTGGCCCTGGTGATGAGCCTTGCGGGTTTTGTGGAACGGATGCTCTTTCCCTATCTGCTTATTTCCCAGATGATACCCATTCTGGGGCTGGCGCCGATTCTTACGGGGATCATCGGCGACATAGGGCGAACCCGCATTTTTATCGCCGGGTTCATCACCTTTTTTCCGGTTGCGGCCAATACCCTTGCGGGCTTCA
>JAISPY010000292.1 GCA_031274565.1 Treponema sp. | reverse complement strand
TTCTCGTGCCGTTTGTATACCGATGCCGGTATGGGTTTGCGGATCTGTTCAATGACTTCACGGGCGATTTTCTTGTCTTTTATCTCCGTGGGCTGTACGGGTTTGACTTTGACGGCCATTTCATTACCTCTTGTTCTGAATATAGCAGAAATTGAGGGGTAAGCCAAGCGGCCACCAGGGGCCCAAAAAGCAACTTTTTCACCTCCCCGTGTTGCGCTTGACTTGACCATCTGCCGTCCGGGGATACCCCTCTTTTGGGTTACTTTTTTATTATCCCTATACTCCCATCAGCTCCTATTGGAACACTTGATGAAAAGGTAACGTTTTACCGCAAGGAAAAGCGGTTATCCCAGGAACAACGGTCTGAAAAAGTAGCCATTTCTCATAACCATTTGAGTACCATTGAGCGAGGAATGACCTTTGTTTCAGCCGAGTTATTGGAGCGGCTTTCTGAATCTTTGGAAATACCTGCTTGCTATTTTTTGTAACGGCTATTACCGCAATTAAAGCGGATATTCGCCAAAACAAAAAGGCCCCCATGCATATAAAAGATTGCTGCGTAATCCGTTATACGCCGCTTTTACTGAAAAAAAGCGCATGCCCGTTCCGGGCAACCGCGGCTTGGAGGGCTTCCAGAGGGATCCCGCGTAATGCTGCGGCCCGGCGATAGGTCTCCGCCACCATACCCGGTTCAGAGGGTTTCCCTCGGAAGGGCTGGGGCGCAAGATAAGGCGCGTCGGTTTCCAGAAGTAGCCTTTCCAAAGGAACAAACGGGAGCGCTTCCCGGAGATTCCCTGCGTTTTTATAGGTGAGGGAACCTGCGAAGGAAAGGTAATACCCCAAATCTAAAAAGCGCCGGGCCTCGGGAATCCCATAAGAAAAACAGTGGATCACCCCCCGGACTTCCGGGTAGCGGGAGAGCAGTTCCGCGGTTTCCTGGGCAGCTTCCCGGGAATGGATGATAATGGGAAGGCTGTGGCGTTTTGCCATATCCAGGTGCAGTTCCAGAAGCTCTCGCTCCCCTGCCACAACTCCGGCGGCTTCCTGCCGGTTATGGTGCCGATCCAGCCCACATTCACCCACGGCAATCAAACGGTCCGGGGGCGCGGCGGTGATCTGCTGTTCCAGCAGGGGGATCAGGCGCTCCCGTTCGGCAATGGCCTCTGGAGCAGGCCAAATACCCGCGCTGAACCAGATCCGGTCAAATCGGGCGAAGGTCTTGAGCCGGCAACGAAGATCCTCCGCCTGGGTACCCACATCAATGATCCCGCCGAATCCTCCGGCGAAGAGCTGGGCAATCCGTTCCTCCGGGGGGCGTTTACCCGGAGGGAGCATGGAGAGATGGGCATGGGTATCCATGAAGGCTTCGCTCATGGCTTAGGGTACCGGAACCAGGGTGAGCAGCCGGGAAATGACCGCATCCGGATCAAGTCCGTCGGCTTCGGCTTCATAGGAAAGGACGATCCGGTGCCGTAAAACCGGCAATGCCGCAGCCTTAACATCCTCAGGGCTCACAAAGGAACGGCCCGCAAACAAGGCCCGAATCCGAGAACAGCGGTACAGGGCGATGGAAGCTCGGGGGGATGCGCCGAAGGCGATATACCGGTACAGCCCCTCCCACGCCGCTTTTGCCCCGGCGGATCGGGGCGCCTTAGCGCTGGAGCCGAGCGGCCGGGAGGCAGCCACCACCGCAACCAGGTATGCAGCGATTTGTTCGTCCATAAACACCGCATCCGCAGCGGTCCGCAGGGTTTCCAGGGCAGGGGCGTCTAAAACCGGATGCAGGGTTTGCACCGCAGTACCGCCGTCCTGGGCGGGTCGGGTCTTTGGGGGAACCGCCAAATGCAGGATTCGGATTTCTTCCTCCACGCTGGGATACCGGATGAGGAGTTTGAGGAGGAACCGGTCCAGTTCCGCCTCTGGGAGACTATAGGTGCCTTCATGTTCAATGGGGTTTTGGGTAGCCAATACAAAAAACGGATCCGGCAGGGGATAGGTGGTTTCCCCAATGGTAACCTGCTGTTCCTCCATGGCCTCAAGCAGGGCGGATTGGACCTTCGCCGGGGCGCGGTTTATCTCATCCGCCAGGATCACCTGGGCAAAGACCGGTCCCCGGCGGACCGAAAAGGTCCCGGAAGCCTGTTCCCACACCAAGGTACCGGTGAGATCCGCAGGAAGCAGGTCCGGGGTAAACTGGATCCGTTTGAATGAAAGCCCGGTAATAGCCGCCAGGCTCTTCACCGCCAAGGTTTTCGCCAGCCCCGGTACCCCTTCAAGGAGTATATGCCCTCCGGCAATCAGGGCCATGAGCAGCCCCTCTAACATCTCCTCTTGCCCCACGATCCGCTTGGCTAATTCGGTTTTACAAGCCTCCAGAATTCCCGCAGCGCGGTCCTGGACGTTATCGGTAGGTGAAAAAGCTATCATACTATTGAATGGTAAAATAATACCGCTCCAGGTAGGCAATCCGCCTCCGAGCCTCGTTTCCCCGGAGACTCTGGGGATACTCCCGGATAAGCCGGCGGTAGTAATCCAGGGCTGAACGGATATCCCGACTTGGACTGAGGGCCTCTAAGGACTGGCCGTAAAGCCACCATGCCTCATCAGTGCCTGCAGGGTACTGTTCCCGGAATTGATCCAGAAAGGAGAGCGCTTGAGGGAACTGGCCTGCAGCGTAGGCTTCCCGGGCCTGCTGCACGTAATCGATCGGCGGGGACGAAGCAGGGGAAGGAGGCTGGGGAGCTTCCAGCGGAATTGCTTCCGGAGGAGGCTGGGGAGCCGAATCCGCAGGATCCCGGTTAGCTTCGGCTTCCCCCGCAAGCGGAGGCCAGCGGGGGCCCGCGATAACCCGACCCTGGTCAATCGGTCTTAGGGTCTGGTTAGTCCTGGCAACCGGAGAAGCCGGGTTAACGATCACCTGGACGTAGTCGTTTATCAGGTAATCTTGAATGAAGTCCTGTTTGTAGAATTTAAGCGTATAGGTTCCCGCCTGTTCGGTTTTGAACAGGAAGTTCTGCCCCTCTTTTTCCATACGCCGGGAATCGTAAACCATACCGGGCCGGGATTCCTGTTCCCCGAGATAGACCCAGCCGGTTCCCCGGAAGGGGATCTCCACCAATTGGCCTACCGTAGCTTGCACGGTCCTGGAATAGGCGGTTCTTGCCTGGACCTCTGTAACCTGGATCACGACATTAGGGGAAAGCTCCGCTGGGGAAACAATCGGATTCACCGGACGGGGAGGGGGCTGCCGGCTTAGGGGAGGAGGAGATTCCGGTTCCGCTGGCCTGATGAACCGGGGCGGTTCCGGAGGGGGAGCCACTGGGGTTTGCACCGGCGGCGGCACCGCACCCTGGGGCGGGGCAACCGGCCGTAGGGTTATGCGGGAACTAGAACTAGAAAGGGAACCCTCCGGAGGGGGCGCGGGTTTAGGCAGCGTTGCTATCGAATAATCCGCCGGAGGCAGGGAAGGCGGTACAGAAACCGAAGGAGCAGGGGCCATATCCGGGACGGAGGGTTCAAGCAGCGGGGGTAATACCGGTTCAGAAGCCCCTGCAGGGGGTAACGCTGCGGTTGGGGGAGCGGTCTCCGAAACAATCCTCGAAAGAGAAGGCTCAGGCGCGGGAGGTAAAGCCGGTTCCCCCTGCCGGGGCGCCTTCGGGGGCGCGGAGACCTGGGCCTCCTGCGGCTCTCCTAAGGGCTGCTTGGGGTCAGGTAAGGGAGAAGCGAGCTCCTGTTCAGGAGGAACTGGTTCGGGGAGATGGGTTTCAGGAGCCGTAGCCGCTCCTAATCCAGCGGCGGCATTCGCCCCAACCGTCCAGAACGCCTCTGGGGCCCCCCCGAGGATCTCCTGAATAGGAGCAGCCGCAGGGAGCGTCGGCGGATTTGCGTCCTGAGCCGGTAAAGCCCCGAGGTACGCGGTACCCAGTCCCATACTCCCCATCATTACCAGCCGGAGAAACCATCCTTTCATCTGCTGCATCGTCATGGAACACCTTCCAAGAGTTCATCAATAGCCGTTTGTACCTGTTCCCGCCACCGCTCAGGATCATCATGCAACGGATCCGTCCAGAACGGACGGACATCTTCAGCAGTCCAGGGGCTTCGAGGTTCCCGCTCTAAGATCACTTCCGGCAGAAAATCCGGTTCATCCGGGAGAAACAGCTCTTCCGGGGCAATTGATAAGGGCTTAAAATCATCACTTAATGTTCGGGAGAAATTCCAGGAAATCTTAGGGGTATGATCCGGTATGAGTAGTATCCCGATAAGGCATAGCAAGAGCATCCCGAATCCTCCCAAACAGAGCAGCACCAGCTTTCGCTGGGTTTGCAGCGCCTCTGCAGCGCTTTTCTTCAGGGTTTGCAGGGGCACGCATATTTTTAACCAGAGCGAATTTAGCCAGAAAATCATACCCTTATTGTAACAAAAAAAAATACTTTATGCACTATGAACCTGGACAAAAACCAGGGCCAGCACACATAAAAATTTTTGTCCACGGATTACACGAATTACACGGATTAAGAACTATGGCCACTCCATAATTCGCGTTAATTCGCGTCATTCGCGGACTCTTTTGTTTATATGCGCCACCCCTGCCTTGAGCATTGGCAAACCAGAACCGGTAGAGTAGTATAGGTTTATGGATTTCGCTCTCCGTTACACCCTTTCAGGACATGTGTTTATCTCCCCCGAGGATAACCCGGATCGCGTGGTAGACGCCCTCTTGACCACCGGTTATGCCGAAGAATTTTGTGTGGCCCTGAACTTTGAGCCTCGATTTATCGCCCGACTCATGGCCGCAGGGTTCCTGGTCATGTCCGCTGAACTGCCCCGAGCGGAACAAGCCGATGCAGGATCCGAGTTGCTCCTGCTTCCCAAGCTCCACCTCGTCCGGTCAGTGCTCTTTTTTCCGGATCTCCACATCAAGCAATCCATTAAACCCCTTTTACCCCGGTATGAACTCCGGGTTGACCAGGATTTTGAACGGATCCTGTACCGTTGTGTCCATATCCACGGGGATGGCTGGCTTACGCTGCCGCTGCAAGAAAGCCTCATCCGGCTCCGTGAGGATGCCACGGTGCAGGTACGGCCCATCTCCTTTGGGGTGTACCGGAATGGGGAGCTTAAAGCAGGGGAATTCGGCGTATTGGCAGGCCGGGTGTATACCAGCTACTCCGGGTATTATACGGAGAATTCCGCGGGAACCGTGCAAATGATACTCACCGCCCACTATCTCAAGGAGCAGGGCTTTGCTTTCTTTGATCTGGGGATGCCCTTGGCATATAAAGATACCCTGGGAGCGCGGTCGCTGGATCCCCAGCGATTTGTACAGTGCTTCCGTGCCGCCCGGGGTCTTCCTCCATTGACGAAACAAGCCTAAATAACCACAATAAAAAAATCATGCAAGAAAGACGCAAAGATATACGATATCCTACCCTTGCCCGGGCTCGTATTCCCGCAGTTTCTGAGAAAGATGCGGTATTAAGCGATCTCAGTATTACCGGATGCCGTATACGCTGTACCGAGCATATACCGATAACCCTCAACACCCCGTATACGGTTCTGATTATACCCGAACCAGCGGCAAAAATCAGTACCTTTGCATTAGTCGTTGAATCCCGCTGGATCCGGTCACAGGAACATTCCTTTGAAGCGGCTTTTATGATTGTGTCGTCTCCCCCCGTAGGCACGCAATTTGAAAGTTATGTCGATTATCTTGCCTGGCGTTCTGCGGCATTGTAAGCTGCTTCGCTGCCAGATACCGCGCGGTGAGCAGCCGATGCGGGGATATGTTTTTTTTCTATGCTTCTGTTATAAAACCCGGGTCGGTTCATGATCCTCCGCCCACTTACCGGTCAGGTATATGAAGCAGTTACCGGCTTTGCGGATCATCTGCAGCAGGAACTCGGACCGGATACCGTATCCTGGGGACCCTTGTATTACCGGGAGCATCCTGATGGCATAGGGCAGGGTCCTGGGTTTTGGAACCGGAATAGCTGGCTTGCCCCGTTTCAGCTTACCTTCGACTCCATCGCGGAGGCGGCTACTACCCTGCGGGGTATACAGCGGAATTGGGCGCCCACGTTATTCACCCAATTCCGGCGGGGTGCCTTGATTCAATCCCAATTACCCTCCCTTACGGCGAAACCGCGCAGGTTCCCCTGGCGCTTGCCCGATGTCCCTATGGGCGCCTGGACCCTCTTGGATAGCCATACCATGATCGCTTCGGCCACCTGTTCAAGCCCTTTTCCCGGCGGGATCATCACCTTTGAGGAAGATACCGCAGGTCCCCCCAGCCGGGCCTATCTCAAGCTCTGGGAAGCCCTGGTCAGGCTCCGGCAATGGCCGGGACCCGGGGAGCGCTGCCTAGACGCGGGAGCAAGTCCCGGAGGCTGGACCTGGGCATTGGCCCGGTTGGGAGCAAGGGTTATCGCGGTGGATCGGGCGCCTCTGGCGGACCGGGTCCTGGCCATGCCGGGGGTACAATGGATACGCCACGATGCCTTCACCCTCAAACCGGAAGATCTGGGACCGATAGAATGGCTTTGCTGCGATGTGATAGGGTATCCCGCCCGACTGTACCCGTGGATCGAGCGGTGGCTTGATTCGGGCTTATGCAAGAACTGCATTTGTACTATAAAAATGCAGGGGAAACCGGACAAGGAACAACGCGAACTTTCCCAGCGTTTTGCCGCCCTTCCCGGCAGTACCGTGGTGCACCTGTATCACAACAAGCATGAATTAACGTGGATGCGGGCGCTTAAGCCCGGGTGAAAATTCCCCTCCCCCGTGAGACCCTGGATACTACACCCCATGGTCCAGACACGCATACAGATGGGGCAAGAGTTCTTCCTGCCATGATCCTGATTTAAGGATATGGACTTTGACGCCTAAAGCCTCCTGGGCGAGCTGCTCGTCTTTTGAGGCATTTGACGTAAGGACAATAATCGGCCCGGTATAGGAAGACGTGTCGATCCGCTTAATAAACTCGATGCCATCCATATCCGCAAGCGCCATGCCGGTAATGACCACCGAAGCATCCCCCCGGCAGATAACCTTCAAGGCTTCGGCTCCATGAGAAAAACTTTCCCCCAGAAATCCCTGTTCCGTAAAAAAGGTTTTCATGAGCTTCCTAAAAAATTCGCTGTTATCCACATGCACAATCATTTTCATTATGTACTCCTACCTCCACTTTACCTTAAATAATACCGAATCAGCGTGGTTTTGGCTATTCGGCGCAGGACACGCTCAAACCAGGCCGCTATCTGTGAAAAAAATGAAAAAATGGTTATGCGCGTATCCTCCTGGATATCCGCAGGATCCAGTGGGGGACAAAACTCAAGACCCCGGCAAAGGGGATGACCAGGGCTTGGCTTACCTGATTCTGCTGGTAAAATCCGGGGAACCACTTGATCACCAGGGAAAGGATGCCTCCTAAGAGCACATAGGTCCACAAGGCCTGTAAGAGCTGCTCCGCGCGAAAGCGTTTCTTGGGCTCCTTCCCAAAGGCCAGGATAAGCCCCAGGGGGATAGCCCCGAGGATCAGTGGATTGATATAGAGGATGTTGCTGTTATGGTAGGTATAATCATGGTTCGTGAAAAACGTCATAAAGCAGAGGATGGAACCGGCAATCCCGAAGAACAGCCCCAGGAGGCTCTGACTCACCCCCCGCAAGGCCCTGGCAAGAGCGGGCCGCCGTTCCCGCAGGGCCTGGGGCGCGGCCACGAGACCGGCTATAATTAGCCCTACCACGAGCTCCCGGATCCACTGTCGGGGGGGAGCCGCCAAAACCTCGGGGCGCCCTACTGCCCGGTTCCGCACCTCCACCGAAGCAACCAGGGGCCGTTCGATCCCCGCCGCATCCCGATACGGGAAATCCTTGATCCGGCTCCCGATCTCCCCCGGCAAAAACAGTTCTTCCCAGACCGTGAGGGGGGTATCGATATCCTGCCCCATGAGGAAATTAAGAAGCCAGTCAAAAAACGGGGAAAACCAGGTGTACCGGCGGATATGCTGCCGCAGGGTATACCGGCCTGGAGCCGCGCCGAACCGTTCCTTAAATTGCCCGTCCGTGGCAAGGTCCAGGATGTCCCGGATCCGGGTGGCGCAGTTATCCCGGAAATGATGGTAATAATAGTCCCGGTTTTCCGGACGGATGTTATTTTCCGCAAAACGCCGGATTTCCTCCCGCTTTGCCGGGGGCAGATCCAGGGTATAGATCACCACATCCCGATTGTTTTTGATATAGGCCCTGATATTGGCATCTGCTGGGGAAGCGCCGCAACTATAGAGGAGCCGGCCAAAGGCAAAATTGACAAAAAAATGGTTCTGTTTGAAATCAAACAGCCCATAATCATAGAACCGGGCCCTTCCTGTGGCGGTATCTTCAATGATAAGCCCGATATGGCCCCACCAAAAATACAATTCATCCCCCGGACCCATCACCGCGATCTTCAGGGTCAGGTAGTCTCCCCGGCTCGGTTCCCCCCCCTGTTGTGCGCTCAAACCCTGCCCGCATACGAAGAGGAGCCACCCAAGCCCTAGCAGCCAGCGGATTTTAAACCGGCGGGTAGTAATCAGGGAATCATCAGGCACAGAACCCTCCTCTAGGCACTTAAAATTAAGTATGCTAATATAGTACAGCTTAAACCATTTTCATGCTACTAGGTAAAGACGGACATCATGGGGTACATCGAATTTCAAAACGTATGCAAATACTATCATCTGGGTGAACATGCCATCGCGGCTGCGGATAATATGAGTTTCACCATCGAAAAAAGCGAATTCTGTGTGATCGTCGGCCCCAGCGGCGCGGGGAAGACGACCCTCCTCAATATGCTTGGAGGCATGGACTCCTGCGACCAGGGGACTATTATCCTGGATGGGCGGTTCATCAACGGCATGAACGATAGGCAGTTGACCGATTACCGCCGCTACGACGTGGGCTTCGTGTTTCAGTTCTACAACCTCATCCAGAACCTGACCGCCCTGGAAAATGTGGAACTCGCCTCGGAAATATGCCGGGATCCCTATAAGCCCCAGGAGATCCTGGCCGCGGTGGGACTGAGCCAGCGGATGCAGAACTTTCCCGCCCAGCTTTCCGGGGGAGAACAGCAGCGGGTTGCCATTGCCCGGGCGTTGGCAAAAAACCCCAAAATCCTCCTCTGTGACGAACCCACTGGCGCGCTGGATTATCATACGGGTAAGCAGATCCTGCAGCTCCTCCAAGAAAGTTGCCGGAACACCGGCAAGACCGTCATCCTGATCACCCACAATCAGGCAATCGCGGCTATGGCCGACCGGGTCCTACACCTTAAAAACGGCCGGATCCTGCGGGTTGAGCGGCCTGAAGCCCCCCTGCCGGTGGAGCGCATCGAATGGTAACGGCTCAGGATGCGCGTTCCAGATGATGGGTTGTTTCGGCAAAACCTTCCGGAAGATCATTATCCGGGAAATCCGGGGGAGTTTCGGCCGTTTCCTGGCGATCTTTGCCATCGTGGCCTTGGGGGTAGGCTTTCTCTCCGGGCTGCTCGCCACCACCCCGGACATGAAGGCTTCGGTGGATCGCTACTTTGACCAGACTAATATGATGGATCTCTGGATCAGAGCCACCACGGGTATCAGCGCCGCGGACCGGGATGCCCTTGCCCGGTTGGATGGGGTCGCCCTGGCCCAAGGGGTCTATACCATGGACGCCCTCGTCAAAACCTCCCGGGATGAGGCCCTGATTACCCGGATCTATGGGTTGCCCCTAGAAACCCAGGGGGAACGGGTAAACCGCCTGGAACTGCTCTCAGGTCGGATGCCTGAAAAGGACGGGGAATGTCTAGTCCAAGAGCCAGGGGGCTACCTGGCGGCTATCCCCATCGGAACCACCCTTTCCATCTCGGATGCGTATTTCGATTACGAGACCTTCAGCGGTCTCGATGCGGTATACACCCGCACGGCCTTTACGGTTACGGGCATCGTCAAAAGCCCCCTGTATATTTCTACTGAACGGGAACCCTGCAGCATCGGCGAGGGCAGGCTTGGTATGGTCATGTATGTCCCGGAAACCGCGTACGCGCTCCCCGCGTACACCGATTGCTATCTCACCCTTACCCAGGCCAAGCCCCTCAGGGCCTTTACCGATCCCTACCAGCGCCAGGTGGACGCGGCCAAGGCCGCGGTCGAAGCCCTCGGCACGGAACGTTCCGCGATGCGCCGGGAAGTCATCCTGGGGGAAGCGAAAATCCAGGCAGCAGTACAGCTCAGCCAGGCCGAGGCAGAATACGAGCAGGCACGCCGTACCGCGGAAGCGGAATTTGCCGCGGCCCGCAAAAAACTGGACCAGGGAGCCGCAGAGCTCGCCCAGGGGGAAGCGGAACTCGCCGCATCTGAAACCCGTCTCTCCCAGGGCAGGGCGGCTTTGGCAGCGGAACAGGAGCGGACTTTCCGGGAATTGCAGGACGCCGAGCGGCTGCTGAGCCAGGGAGAAGCGGAATTGGCCCGGGCAAAGCAGACCCTCGCGGTGAGCAAGGCCGAACTTGACGCGGCTCAGGCGGAGGTGGAGAAAACCCGGGCCTCCTTTTTCAGAATGATCTTCCCCAAGGCCCGCCGGGGAGTGGCGGAATACGATGCGGGCCGAGCGGCTTTTGAAGCAGGCCAGGTTCAGGTTGTCCAAGAAGAAAGGCAAATCATCACGGCCCGGGCGCAGCTCGCGGCAGGTAAGCAACAGGCTGAACAGGAATTCTCCCAAGCCGAAGCAGCGCTTGCCGCGGGAGCCGTTGCCGCTGCCACGGCGTGGGCCGACCTGGACGCGGCCCGGAAAGAGCTTGCAGCCGGGGAAGCCGCGTATACCGCGGCATACCAAGCAGCCTTCCAGAAACTGCAAGCCGGCGCTGCGGAACTGGACGCGGCCCGGCGGCAAGTGGAGGAACTTACCATCCCCGAACCCCGCTGGTATGTGCTGGACCGGACCGCCAATGTGGGGTGCGTCAACTATCAGATCAACGCGGAAAAAATCGCCGATGTGGCTACGGTGTTTCCCCTGTTTTTTCTCCTCATCGCGGTGCTCGTCGCCCTAACCACCATGACCCGCATGGTCGAAGAAGATCGGATCTCCATCGGCACCTTAAAAGCCCTGGGCTATAGGAAACGGGTCATCCTGTCCAAGTACCTGGTCTACTGCGGTTTAACCGGGGTGTTGGGCTGCGCGGCGGGGATGGTATCGGGCTTCCAGGGGCTGCCCATCATCATCTACCGGGCCTTTGCCACCATGTATCACCTGCCTCCCTTAGTAACCGAATTTAACTGGCCCTTTGGACTTATCGCCTGCGGCCTGGTCCTGAGCAGTACCCTGGGCGCCACGGTGTATGCGGCCTACCACACCCTTTGGGAAAAGCCCGCGTTCCTCATGCTGCCCCGGCCCCCCAAAGCCGGGAAACGGATCTTCCTGGAATACCTGCCCTGGCTCTGGACCCGGATGCGCTTTACCCATAAGGTTACCGCTCGGAACCTCCTGCGGCAGAAGAAGCATTTCTGTATGACCGTTACCGGCATCGCGGGCTGTACCGCCCTCATGGTCGCGGGCTTGGGGCTGCGGGATTCCATGATCGATATTGCCCGGACCCAGTTCAAGGAAATCCTCCGCTACGATGTACAGATTACCCTGGGGGAAGCTACCCTTCCGCGCACTTCCTTGAACAAGTTCCTGAGCGGCTGGCTCCCGGTCCACCGTGAATCCGGCGTACTTTCCCCCCGGTCCGGTACGAGCGGGGTGAGCGTAACCCTGCTGGTTCCCCAAGATCCGGCTGCCCTGGGGAACGGGGATTTCATCCGCCTCCGGGACCGGAAGACCCAGCAGGGGCTTCCCTTTACCGCTACCTCGGTGGTGATCACCGAAAAACTCGCGGAAACCCAGGGCCTTAAACCAGGGGACCTGGTGGCGCTGGAAAATGCCGCAGGCCGGCAGGCTTCTTTCCCCCTGTCGGCCATTACCGAGAACTACGTGGGCGCCACCGTGTACCTGGGTCCTCTGGCCTATACCCGTGGATTCGATGCCCCCCCCGCGTACCAGACCCTGTTAGCCCATACCGGCCCCGCCGCCTCCGAGGACGCGCTCATGGCAGAGCTGCTCTCCCTGGAAGGGGTAAACGCCGCGGAGTTTACCTCGGTACTCCAGAGCTCCTACACCGCGCTCCTTACCAGCATCGGCTTTGTGGTACTGGTGCTCATCTTCGCGGCCGGTGGTCTTGCCATGATCGTAATCTACAACCTTACCAACATCAACATTACCGAGCGGACCCGGGAGATTGCCACCCTCCGGGTGCTGGGCTTCCGGCAATCCGAAGCCGCGGCGTATATCTTCAGGGAGATAAGCGTACTCAGTATCATCGGCGCGGGCGTGGGACTGGCGCTGGGTATTCCCCTCCACCGCTTCATCATTAGGGTTGCGGAAAACGCGGATCTCATGTTCGGCAGGCGCATTGCTCCCTCAAGTTTTGTCCTTTCCGCGCTGTTGACCCTGGTCTTTTCCGGGATGGTGGACCTCGTGATGCTGCGAAAACTCAGACGCATCCACATGGCCGCGTCCATGAAAGCCCTCGATTAAATTATGCTCTATGCACCTCTGGGAGCGCTGGGGTTGGGTATGGGCGTTTTCCCCTGGGCGAATATCGGAACGGTAGGCACAATTGCTATTTGGAAATAATAATGTATAAAAAATCATACATAATAAAATATATGAACATTATTGCATTAATATAAAAAATACGATATATTAGAAACATGCCAGCTTTAAGCCAATTTTTTGGCATTGTTATAATGATGTATTTTAATCTCTTGGGGATTAATTCCCCGCCCTTTAGGGCGGTTAAATTTATATCAAAACATGCTAGACTAGAAGGATGAGTGAATTTATACATAAATCACATAATGTTTCAGTGTTGTTGTATCATATCGTATGTC
>JAISPY010000248.1 GCA_031274565.1 Treponema sp. | reverse complement strand
GAGGACAGCAAATTCAGGAATATGCGCGCCGCCTCAAACAGCACCGTCAATTTTTCAAAATCATCGGCCCTCGCGTCGGCCGCCGCCGCGGAGCGCGTGGCAAGCGGTCAACTCACCGCCGCCGATTACTACGACCGGGGCGTATCCTTTTACGGCACGGGCGACTACGATACGGCAATAGCGTGTTTTGACGATGCGATACAACTCGACCAGAATATGGCAATGGCGTATACCTATCGCGGCATTGCGTATCTCAAGAAAGGCGATAATGACCGGGCCATTGCCGATTACACGCAGGTAATCAGGCTGGACCCGAATTATAAGTGGGCGTATTCCAATCGCGGCATTGCGTATTACTACAAAAAGGACTATGACCGGGCCATTGCCGATTACACGCAGGCGATCAGGCTTGACCCGAATTATGCGTCGGCGTATTACAATCGCGGCGTTGCGTATAGCGAGAAAGGTGATAATGACCGGGCTATTGCGGACTATACTCAGGCGATCAGGTTGGACCCGAATTATGCGTCGGCGTATTCCAATCGCGGCATTGCGTATAGGGCCAAAGGCGATAATGACCGGGCCATTGCGGATCACACGCAGGCAATCAGGCTTAACCCGAATTATGCGACGGCGTATTACAATCGCGGCAATGCATATAGCGGCAAAGGCGATAATGACCGGGCCATTGCCGATTACACGCAGGCCATCAGGCTGGACCAGAATTATGTGAAGGCGTATTACAGCCGCGGCAGTGCGTATTATCGCAAAAAGGACTATAACCGGGCAATCGCGGACTATGAAGCGGTATTACGGATCGATCCGAATCATGCCCTTGCCAGAGAATGGCTTGGAAAGGCCCAACAGGCGCGGGGGCGGTAGGAGTGAATGACCCGCTTCCGTATGGGGGTGGTAAATGATTTTTGACGGCGGGAAAGACCGCAGAGGAGCAGTAAATTATGAATAAAAAAATCTACGCAAACAAAACTGAGCAAGGAGATATTCGCCTTACACCGGGTGAATTCATTGGTAAAACCGGGCCAAGCGGCCTTCCAATCACTTCTGTTACCCTCTCACGTATGGGCTCCACTTTTCTCTGGTTTTCTGACTTTTTGAACGGATCAGAAAGCGGGCCTGTCGAACATCCGGCCGGTGATAAAACGTACCAGGCGATCAGAAATTCCGACGCTGTGTTTCTTCAAGAAATCAGGGGTAACCGTATGGCTAGCTGCGTTGGTTTTTCTCAAGCGGAAATTCCATCTGTTTTAGCGCAATTTCAATCCGCTATGGCAAAGGCAATGCAGGAGTGACGGAAACGCAAAGGTGACAGTCCCCTTTTTACCCGAAGTGCTCTGTCGTCTTTTCAGAGATTATGATGAAAGAATCTCAGCATGAAGCCCCTTCTTTCGCCTTCGCCTATCCTTCGATATCTTCCCAGCCTTGCGCCAGGGCGATGACCGCCAGTAGGGTGATCACGATGACTTCATGCAGCGGATACACGTTGTTTTGTTCGACCCAGGGGTCCCGGATAAGCGAAACATAGGGCATAATGGGCTTGATGGGTGGTGGTCTTTCTTCCCGGATGGTTCCCCTCCCAGAAAACCATGCCAAGTATACCCTGTCCCCCTTTTATTTGATATGCCTGAAGGGGTATCTCCGGTTTCTGGGTACCCGTATACTGGGTATGCCTGGTAAGCCGCTCGGTCACGATCAGAAGAGCCGTCAAACTATGGAAATCAATCTCAATACGCTCAACCTCCGCCTAGAATCGAGCAAAAAGACGCTTCCCACATACCCTATAATACCGTACACTAAGACCGTAGCGGTACCTGATGGCTGAGTACCGAGAAGCGTTCTATTTCAAGGAGGCGTAAAAGGTGAAAATAAAAATCAAGTTCAGTATCCTCGGTATTATGTTAGTTTTAGCGACGGTGACATCCCTATCGGGAATTCTTTTGAGTCGCGCACGGAATATGCAGTTGCAGTCCATGCGAAAGAACGCCGTGAATCTTGCCAAGAGTGTTGCCCTGAATCTAGAGGAACGCTATATGGTATATCTCGTTACCGCGGAGAATATGGCAACCCTGATGTCGAAATACGAAACGGTAAACCCGGAAATTCGCCGTGAGATGTTTAACGCGAATATGCTGTCCCTGCTGGAAAGCAACGAGCGGATCGTACAGATCTATACGATCTGGAAGCCCAATGCGATTGATAACCTGGACGAGCAATTCGCGGGACAGCCCGGTAACAGCCCCTCGGGGCAGTATGTGACCAGGTATACCAAGGAGAACGGCCAGATCGAACTGACCGTTACCGAGCAGTATGAATTCATAACCGATGTTTTGACGCCGGTTACCCGTATAGGGGACCCCACCCCACGGTCCGTGGCAGGTAACCTGACCTATACCTGTAATATCAGGGCCCCGGTATTTAATACCAACCATGAACTGGTTGCCAATGTGGGGCTGACCATTAACTTGGCCTACTGCCAGTCGGTGATTCAGGACTTGGTGGCGGATCCCAGCCTCCGGGAAATTTCCGTTGCCGCCGCTTATACCAATAACGGTACGATTATTGGCAGCTATGATCCCGCCAAGATAGGCCATGACCTGCAGACCGCCGATAGCAATCTGTATAGCGGACATACCATTGCCATAGCAGAGGCCATTAAAACCGGAACCATCTACGTACTGGAAGCATATTCATCGGTCCTGAGAACAAAGCTGGAGATGGAGGTGTATCCTGTGCGTATCGGTACCACTGCGGCTCCCTGGGCAATTATGATCGGTACCAGTGAAGCGGTGATCCTTGAGGAAGTGAATGCCATGACCTGGTTTACCGTCCTGGTAACGGTCATAACGGTGATTCTTGCAGGGATCCTCATCTATCTCGGGATCTCCTCGATTACCAAACCCATTGTCCAAGTGGCCTTAACTCTCAAGGATATTTCCGAAGGTGAGGGGGACCTCACTAAAACCCTCCATGCCCCTACCAAGGACGAAATAGGGGATCTTGCCCGGTATTTCAACCAAACCCTGGAAAAGATCAAAAGCCTCGTTATTACCATCAAAGAGCAATCCATAGCCCTCTTCGACATCGGTAATGATCTGGCCAGTAACATGACCGAGACCGCCGCAGCGGTTAACGAAATCACCGCCACTGTTCAGAGCATCAAGGGCCGGGTCATCAACCAGGCCGCGAGTGTTACCGAGACCAACGCCACTATGGAACAGATCACCGATAACATTGATAAGCTCAACGGCCATATCGACCGGCAGACCGAAAGTGTCTCCCAGTCCTCCGCCGCGGTTGAACAGATGCTGGCCACCATCCAGTCCGTTACCCAGACCCTGATCAAAAACGCCGATAACGTCAAAAATCTGTCGGAGGCCTCCGAGATCGGCCGATCGGGCTTGCAGGAGGTAGCCACGGACATCCAGGAAATCGCCCGGGAATCCGCAGGGCTTTTGGAGATCAATGCGGTGATGGAAACCATTGCGAGCCAAACCAACCTGCTCTCCATGAACGCCGCCATCGAAGCGGCCCACGCCGGAGAAGCGGGCAAGGGCTTCGCGGTGGTGGCCGACGAGATCCGTAAGCTTGCCGAAAGTTCTGCGGAGCAGTCCAAGACCATCGCCACCGTACTCAAAAAGATCAAGGAATCCATCGACAAGATCACCCTATCCACCGATGCGGTGCTGAACAAATTCGCGGCTATTGATTCGGGGGTTACCACTGTTTCGGATCAGGAGGCGCACATCCGGAACGCCATGGAAGAACAAGGCACCGGGAGCAAGCAGATCCTTGAAGCCATAGGGCAGCTCCACGACATCACCCAGTTAGTCAAGAACGGATCCCTAGAAATGCTTGAAGGGAGCCGGGAAGTCATTCAGGAGAGCAGGCAACTGGAACGAGTTACCCAGGAGATCAACGCGGGCATGAGCGAGATGGCGAGCGGAGCGGCGCAGATCAACGTCGCCGTGGACCAGGTAAACGTCATCAGCGGTCAAAACAAGGAAAAAATCACGATGCTGGTACAGGAAGTATCCCGGTTCAAGATCGAATAAGCACGGTTCATCTCCCCATCCCCCCCCCCATAACGCATAAACAATAAACCCGGCCATAACAGCCGGGTTTGCAATTCCATGAGGCGAATCCAGGTCGCTACTCAATAACCGCGATAATATCCGACATCTTAAGGATAAGATGCTCTACCCCGTCGATCTTTATCTGGGTCCCGGCATACTTGTCGTACAGCACCTTTTGACCGGCTTTCACCTTGATCACTTCGCTGTCATCGCCAATCTCCACCACCAGACCGGTTTGGGTTTTTTCTTGGGCGGTATCGGGAATAATAATCCCTCCGGCGGTCTTCGTTTCGTTTTTTTCAAGTTTAACCATGACCCGGTCTGCTAAAGGCTTTACTTTCATAGTTTTCCTCCATTATCTTAATACTAATTGTTGAATATTTGGATAATTAGAATATACCAAAAATGGTTCCCCGGGTCAACCGATATTGGGGCGCTGCCAGGGTAATAGCACTTATTTACCAAGAAATACCACCTTACATGCGGTTGCCCGGGGGGCGCTGCCTAGAGCAGGTATGAAGCCGTAGCTATGAGAGGGTCAATGTGATACACTTTTGAGCGGATTTAAAAAAAACGGGTCATTATGGAACGAAGGTAGGGTGGCGGGATAGCACCGCACCTTGCACCGGGATGGAAAATGAGGTTGCCATTCCGTTTTGAGAGCTAGGCGCGGTGAGGATTTTTAGGGTATGATACTATGCATGAGCGGATACTACCGTATTTTACTCAGCCCATGAGACATTCTTATAAATTGGCATGGTTTTTGCATGTATTTTAATACTGGATACTAGTTTATTTACGAGGAGGTACACCAATGACAAGCGTAAAAACCAAAAAAAAGAATACCCCTGCGGGAAATTTAAATTCCGATGAAAATATTCTTTCGTTATATTTAAAAGAAATTAACCGGATTCCTCTTTTGTCCAAAGAAGAAGAAGACCGGATTGCCCTGGCCGCAGCCCAGGGCAACAAGGCGGCTCAGGATAAGCTTGCCAATGCGAACCTTCGGTTTGTAGTCAACGTGGCTAAGAAGTATCAAGGACAGGGACTCCCCCTGTCAGACCTTATCAGTGAAGGTAATATAGGACTCTTAAACGCCATCGAACGGTACGATGTCACCAAAGGGTATCATTTCATTTCCTATGCGGTGTGGTGGATCCGCCAGGCCATCCTCAAGGCGATTTGCGAAAAATCCCGGATGATCCGGCTTCCCCTGAACCGGGCCAATGAATTGGTGCAGATCGAGAAAGCCCGGAAGCTGGTCCAGGATGACCGGGGCGCGGAGGCGGAGATCGTCGAAATAGCCCGACTGCTGGATATGGATGCCGCCCATGTGGAGGACCTGGTCAACATCAGTCGGGACCTCATATCCCTGGAAAACCCGGTCTACGCGGATAAGGATTCTTCCCTTTTGGGTGATTTCATTGAAGACGACCACTACCGCTCTCCGGACGAACATGCGGTAACCAGTGCCCTCCATGATGACATCGAAACGGTACTGCGTACCCTCAACCCCAAGGAAGCGGAGATCATACGGTTCCGCTTTGGCTTAGGGGATAAGGCCCCCATGTCCTTAAAAGAAATCGGCGATCACTTCAACTTGACCAAAGAGCGGATCCGTCAGATTGAGAAGAAAGCCCTTAAACGCCTGCAGCATCCCGCCTGTCAGCGGCTCCTGGAGAGCTATGTAGCCTAAAAAGGGGACCTATCCTTCGGGAATAAAAAGATGCTCCGCAAGGAGCGTCTTTTTATCTTCCGGGAGAGGGGTGCTTTGTTTCTTGATAAAATCATAGTGCACTACCACCGCCTTCCCGGTGACGCAGCGTCTACCCTGCTGCCAGGCTTCGTGGTAGATGGTAAAGGACTTGGTGCCGATACGGATGATGAAGGTACGAATCTCCACCTCGTACGGTAAGAAAAGCTCTCCCACAAAATCATACTCCGTGTGTGCCATGATGAGGGGCCAATGATCACGCGAAAGATCGAGGTTAGGATTAAAAATTCTAAAGAGGGGATTTCTGCCCAGTTCAAACCAGATGGCTAAAACCGTATTATTGATATGCCCCAAGCCATCCGTATCGCCGAATCGAGGACTTACTGTGGTGGTAAACATAAGGATACTCCTTTATTAAATATATAAAAAACTGCGGCAATGCCAAAATGTCAGATTTTGGCATTGCCGCAATCACGGGCCGTCCTCCCACAAGGCCGGTATGGCCTCTAACACCGCCTCGTCGATTTGCGCCTTTCCCGCAGTAACGCCTAATCTTCGATCAGGCCGGTTTTCGCCGTGGAAATCACTCCCCGCAGTGATATAGAGTCCCAGGGATTTTCCCAGTTCCTCCAGCCGTTTGCAGGATCGGACCTTGGCGGTGGGATGCCACGCTTCAATGCCGTTCAGTCCCTGATCTTTGAGATCCTTCACCAAGTCCGGGAGGCGACCCCAGGCGACATACAGCGATAGGGGATGGGCTAATACGGCAATCCCTCCGGCATCCTGGATGATATCCACCGCTCGACGGAATTTCATTCCTTCCTTGGGAACATAGAGGGGTTTTCCTTTACCGAGGTACTGGGCAAAGGCCTGTTCTTGGTTTTTAACGATACCTTGTTTTACGAGGAAGGAGGCAAAATGAGGCCGCCCTATGGAATGACCCCCAGACAAGGAGGATATATCCTCATAACTCGCTTTGATGCTACATGCCCGCATCCGCTCGATGATCTTGCGGTTTCGTAACTCCCTAAGTTGGGCTAATTCGGCAAGGGCTTCCAAGAAAACCGCACTGGGCCGGTAGATTCCCAGACCCAACAGGTGAAATTCTCCTGGTTCCCAGGTTATTTCGATTTCGACTCCTGGAATAAACCGGAGGGTACCGTGCTCCGCTTGCTTTTGTGCCTCTGCGATACCCGCAATGGTATCGTGATCGGTCAATGCGAGGGCGGACAGTCCCTCCCCCCGAGCATGTTCAATGAGTTGGGTTGGACTTAAACTGCCGTCCGAAGCGCTTGAATGGGTATGTAAATCTATCATAATAATCTTAATCAATACTCTTTAATCTTTAAATCAAACTCATAAAAAACCAAAAATACCACCACAAAAAAATAAAAACAGGCTAAAGTTTTTAGGAATATTGCCGATACTTTAAACATAAAACAAAATGAGAGAAAGAGCGTCCATAGCGCTGATTCTCCCGAATTGAACAACCAGTACTAAAAGTATCGGTGAAGTGGTAAAAACACTTAAGGAAAATCTAGGGCATGGATGCCTTATTAAATTATCAAGGAGGATGACATGATCATCAACCACAACCTGAGCGCTCAGTTTGCTGACAGGTCTCTTAATGTTACTCAAAGCAGTCTTACCAAAAACATGGAGAAGCTCACTTCTGGGCTTCGTATTAACCGGGCGGGAGACGATGCTTCCGGGCTTGCGGTTTCCGAAAAATTTCGGAGTCAGATTCGGGGTTTAAACCGAGCTTCTGCCAATGCTGCTGATGGTATTTCTTTTATTCAGACTACTGAAGGGTATCTGCAGGAAAGCCAGGATATTCTGCAGCGGATTCGGGAATTGGCGGTACAGTCTGCCAACGGTATTTATACCGAAGAAGATCGTACGCAGATCCAGGTGGAAGTCTCCCAGTTGGTGGACGAGATCGACCGCATCGCCAGTCATGCGCAGTTCAACGGACAGAATATGCTTACCGGCAGATTTGCTCGTGATGACGGGGATGGTGGCGGTGGTGTTGAGGCACTGTGGCTGCATGTGGGCGCTAATATCGATCAGCGGGAACAGGTATTCGTGGGCAATATGACTGCCAGCGGGCTGGGAATCCGGGACGGTAATGGCGGAAACGTTCAGCTTATGGACGCGGATCAATCCAATCAGGCCATTGCAACCTTGGATGAGGCGCTCAAGACGGTCAGTAAGCAGCGGGCGGATCTGGGGGCCTATCAGAATCGGCTTGAACATGCCATTCGTGGCATTGATATTGGCGCTGAAAACTTCCAGGCATCGGAATCTCGAATTCGGGATACTGATATGGCGAAGCAGATGGTTGACTTTACCCGGGATCAGATTCTTTCCCAGGCAGGGACCGCCATGTTGGCTCAGGCAAATCAGCGGACGCAGTCGGTCATACAGCTTCTTCAGTAGGGGCGTATACGATACCCTGAAAGGGTGGTTCGTGGGATCCCTGGTAGTATGGCGAGGGATCCTGCATTTGTGGTTATGGGGTATTAAAAAATTTTTTAGTAAAATTTCCAAAAATGAGCTGTTTTTGGTAATGATACCTTTGACAAAAAACTCTTTGTGGTGTATATTTAGATACGAGCGCATAACGGTAGGGATCGATTATTGGGTGCAGTACCAGTGAATGGCTACCTGATAATCGATTCGTGCCGTTTTCAGGGATTTAGGGATCGAGCGCGCGAGTAAGATTTCGAAAATGCTGAATATGCGGTTCGACTTCAGCTAGGGATAGCAGAGGTTACCAACCCAAGGAGGGTTAAGATGATAATTAATCATAACCTGAGTGCCCAGTATGCCAATCGTAATTTGGGTATCACTCAGGGTGAAATTGCAAAAAACATCGAGCGCTTGAGTTCAGGACAGCAGATCAATAAAGCGGGGGATGATGCTTCTGGACTTGCGGTTTCCGAGAAATTTCGGGGGCAGATTCGGGGTTTAAATCAGGCTGAACGAAACATCCAGAACGGGGTGTCGTTTATTCAGACTGCTGAAGGGTATCTTCAAGAGACCCAGGATATTCTCCATCGTATTCGGGAATTATCGGTTCAATCCGCCAACGGTATTTATACCACCGAGGATCGTACACAGATTCAGGTCGAAGTTTCTCAGTTGGTCGATGAAATCAACCGGGTTGCAAGTCATGCGCAATTCAACACCTTGCCAATCTTGAACGGGAATTTTGCCCGGGAATCGGAAACTCAGTCGACGTTGCGGTTCCAAGTCGGGGCCAATATGGACCAGTATGAAGAGGTCTACATTGAGTCCATGACCGCGGGGGCTTTGTTGGGGGAAGAGGGTATTGATCTAACCAGTTCCGATGGCGCCAATGCGGCAATTGGTACTCTGGACAACGCCTTGGCGACGCTTTCTCGGCAGCGGGCGGATCTGGGGGCCTATCAGAATCGGTTCGAAGAGGCCGCCAAAGGTGTTGCCATTGCGTCGGAAAATTTCCAGGCTTCCGAATCTCGGATCCGGGATACGAATATGGCGTCGGAAATGGTTAACTACACCAAGAACCAGATCCTTTCCCAGGCGGGGAATGCTATGTTGGCCCAGGCCAATACACGGACCCAGTCGGTGTTGCAACTCCTTAGTTAAGCGGGGTTTTGGTCTTTACAGGCAAATAAGAAATCAAGAGGCATCTGGACGTCGCCTTTTGGAATCCAAGACGGGGGGTATCGCGCACTTCCCCGTCTTTTTTTTAGGAATGTTTTCATAAATGCCGCTGTAGTATAGTATATTGTAATTACCGGGAGGTACCTACTATTCCTGCGGATCGGGGACGGATTAGGCTTGCAAGCAATAAAAAACTTGCTTTTGAAGTTTATTATCAGAGGCAGTTCCAAAATAACCAATTTTGGAACCAGCTCATCAGTCCTATGAAATTACGGTCAAGGTAAAAGATGCTGAAACCGATAAAGTTATAAAGGTGGTGCCTTCCTAAGGAAGCACTGATTTATTCAATCGAGAATAAATCAGTGCATACTTTAATGTGGTTTTTCGCAGTTTTCCGCAGGAAAACGAGAAAAACAATAGGGCAACGCTGATTAGCGTCAA
>JAISPY010000240.1 GCA_031274565.1 Treponema sp. | reverse complement strand
GAATGACCAATGGTTAACAAACCAAGCGACCGGCTTCCTCCCCCTTTTTTGCGGGGCGCGGGGCGGGGGTGGGGCCCCATATAGACCAGGGCATTACCTTTTTTGGCGATAAGCCGTTGAGCCACTCCCAGTCTGGTGAGGACATAGAGGGTTTTCCGGGCCAAGGAAGGGGTGATCCCTGCGGCGGTTCCTAAATCCCGGGCGGTAAAGGGTTTCCCTTCCGGAACGGGAAGAAAGACCTCATACGCATCCTTCCCGGAAAGTACAATCGAATCGTGCAGCTCGGTAAGTTCCGTATCGACGATGCTGATCCCCTTGCGGCGCCAGGAGCCGCGACCATCCTGGATCCGCCGTTCGGTTACCCCTACCAGGGCGAGTTCTATGGTCACCCTGGGGATGAGGGGCATTTCCGGGGCATAGACCAGGGCTTTAAAGAGGTCCCAGATAGTACCTTTCCGCGGGCTTTTCCGGCAAGAACAGAGCCGCTGCTGCGCGTCATAGCGTTCAAGGTGTTTGTAGATGATGATGGGATGGATGATCCGCAGGGGGTTCAACCGTGCAAGACACTGCGCCTTCTCCTGGAGGGGTTTGAAGCTGCCGGTTTGCACCTCGATGATTTCCCCGGTTTCGGTTATCCCGTCACAAATATACGTTCCCTGGGGGGCGACCACTTCGGTTACCCCTCCCTCCCCGGTATAGTGGCATTTGAGGGATCGGTGGAGGCTGCTTTCCCGTTCGGTCCCGATACGGTTTTCATACGGAAGCATACCGAGAGCATAGCTAAGTACTCAGGGGAATACAAGGACGTTCCAGGGGTAAGACTCGTATCGGCGGCAACACCCCAGGACATACTTTTTCACTGGGGAGGTCTTGACGGACTCTCAGCGCTGAATGAATATATAATTTAAGCAACGGCGTAATTTACATCCTAATTGTAAAAGAAATGATGGAAAAAAGCAAAAAAGGGTAGGCGAAAAGGAATAGGTACGCCTTGCAAGACCGATCAAGGAAATTGAAACTATCTATAAACAAGCATGGTAGGGTATGCGATCATTGGTATATAGGTATCGAAGCGGCTACGGTTAGATAGGAATAGGGTGTATGGAAATCGTTCATACTCCGGTTTTGCTGGAAGAGACCATGCAATTCCTGGCCCCGCGTCAAGGGGGGGAACTTATGATTGATGCGACGGTTGGGGAGGGAGGACATAGTTATGCGTTTTTATCCCGGTTTCCGGAAGTACGGCTTATCGGTATTGATGCGGACCAGGACATACAGGAGATAGCCAAGAAGCGGCTCAACGAATTTGGGGAGCGGGTCCGCTGGTATACCGGGTGGTCCCATGATTTTTTTGCAGACCCCTCCTCGGAAAAACCGGATACCATCCTCATCGATTTAGGGGTGAGCCGGTATCATTATGAGAAAGGAGAGCGGGGTTTTAGTTTCATGCGGGATGAAGTCCTTGATATGCGACTCGATAGAACCCAGGGCTCTTCCGCAGCGGATCTCATAGCCGGTCTTTCCGAAAAAGCTTTGGCGGATCTGCTGTATACCTATGGGGAGGAACGGTATGCCCGGCGGATAGCCCGGGGTATTACGGAGGCCAAGGCCCGGGGCAGGATCAGGCATTCGGGGGCCTTAGCGGAAATTGTAGCGCGGGCAGTGCCGTTCCGGGGAAGCATCCATCCTGCGACCCGGACCTTTCAGGCCTTGCGTATCGCGGTAAACGGAGAGCTGAGCCGGCTTCCTGAACTTTTGGAAAAGGCTTTAGGAGCGCTTAAGCCGGGAGGACGTATAGGGGTAATCACGTTTCACTCCTTGGAAGATCGGATCGTTAAGCATTTCTTTCGGGATCGGAGCAGAAATTACAATTGTGCTCAGGAACAGCCGATAGGATATAGGGGGGATAGGAGTGTTACGGTGCTTTGTCGGAAGGGTGTTTGCCCAGGGGAAGCTGAAATACGAACCAATCCTTCCGCTCGAAGTGCGCGGCTACGGGTAGTGGAAAAGGCAGGAAATGAGGATAGATACCAGGATCAGTATGAGGAGCAGCGGTGAAAGGGCAACTGGTACTCTTATATGTTATTGCCCTCACCATTCCCGGGCTCTTAGGTATTACCGCATGGCAGTCTTCCCGGTATGCGGCCCTGGAGCAAAAAGTGGAGCAGCTTGAAGTGGAGCAGGTGGAATGGATAGAAAACAATAAAAACCTCATCGCCGGGATCGCGGTGCTTTCATCGCCGGGAAGAATAGAAAAAATTGCCCGGGATGAATTAGGTCTATCCAAGATACGTCCTGAAGCGGTATTGCAGATTCGGATCGAAAGGGGTAAGCGCCTTGATGGATAAGGGTATCATGGATTGCGCCGGGTTATCCCCGGCTCGGGAGGCGCGGCGTGGCTCCTTTCGCGGAGATAGCCCTGCGGAGCGTGGCAGCCAGACTGGGCCGGTAAGGGGAGGGATGTAAGTGTTTCTGCAATTCGTGTATCCCCTGGTTAAATATTTCACTCCCCTCAATGTGTTCCAGTACCTCTCCGTCCGGGGCGCATACGCGGCCTTAACTACCCTGCTCATCTGTTTCATCTTGGGTCCCCGGATAATCGAAGCCCTGAGGAAACTCAAGATAGGCCAGTCGGTCCGGGAAGATGGACCTGAGAGTCATCTGAAAAAAACCGGTACTCCCACTATGGGGGGGATACTGATTGTTTTTTCGATGCTCTGCTCCATGCTCCTGTGGCAGGATTGGGGAAATGCGAAGGTGTGGCTTACCGGAGGAGCCTTGGTTGCCTTATGCGGCATCGGCTTTCTGGACGATTTCCTCAAGGTCAGGTTGCATAATTCCGCAGGCCTGCCTGCCTGGGCAAAACTAGCCGGTCAGTTTGCCGTAGCCATTGGGGTGATGCTCTTCCTCTATTTTTCCGGGGAAGAGGGGATCACCGCCCTGTATATACCCTTTTTTAAGAATCCCGTGGTGGATCTCGGGGTTCTGTGGATACCTTTTGGGGTGCTCCTTATCGTGGGAGAATCCAACGCGGTGAATTTTTCCGATGGACTTGACGGGCTTGCTGCGGGCCTCCTTATTCTGGTATTTATTACCTTAGCGATCCTCACGTATCTTTCGGGACGGGCGGATTATTCCTTCTATCTTGGGATACCCTATATTACCGGTGGGGGTGAATTGACGGTTTTCTGTCTCGCCGCGGTGGGGGCGTGTATCGGGTTTCTCTGGTTCAATGCCCATCCAGCGGATGTTTTCATGGGGGATGTGGGGAGCTTGCCCCTGGGGGGGGTTACCGCAGTGGTCTCGCTGATTATTAAGAAGGAGATCCTGATTCTTATTATCGGCGGGGTCTTTGTCTTAGAGATTGCCTCGGTGATCATCCAGGTGCTTTCGTATAAGCTGCGGAAGCGGCGGGTGTTTAAGATGGCGCCGGTGCATCATCATTTTGAATTATCCGGCTGGGCGGAAACGAAGGTGGTGATCCGTTTCTGGATTCTGGGGGGCCTGTTTGCCATCATTGCCCTGTCAACCTTGAAGATTCAATAGTTTCACCGGGAGCGGGGAGTAAGGAGAGCGGAAGGATGTATCAATTTAACGTTGAAAAGACCGGACGCCGGGTCCATGCGGATCATATTTTGATAGCCAGTATTTTTCTGCTTATGGGTTTGGGAATGGTAACCCTCTATTCCTGTTCCTACGTGTATGCGGAACGGTTTTTTGAAAACGGCTTGTATCTCATATCCCGACAGAGCGTCTTCTTGGGGGTGGGGGTGGCGCTGTTCCTGGTAATCTCCCGGATCAATCTGGATTGGGTGCGGAACTACCGGTTGCCGGTCATTGCGGTCCTGGGAACCATCCTGCTCTGCATCCTTCCCCTGCTGCCAGTGGTGGGGGTTACGAAGAACGGCGCCTCCCGATGGTTCCGTATCGGTTCCGAGACGTTTCAGCCCTCGGAATTGGTCAAGCTCGTGCTGCCCCTGTATTTAGCCCATATTTTTGATAAGAAACAGGAGCATATCCACTCCTTGACCAAGGGTATCTTGCCGCCTTTTTTCATTACCGCCCTGTTCATTATCTTGATCTCGTTGCAAAATAACTTTTCCACTGCCGCGTTCATCGCGTTGAATGGGGTGCTGCTCTTTTATCTTGCGGGGGTGAAGCGCCGGTATTTCCTCAGCGGCTTGTTCATGTTTCTGCCCTTTGCGCTGCTGTTGATTCTGACGAAGGAACACCGGTTCAGGCGGATTATCAGTTACCTTAACCCCAACTGGGAACCCCATGGGGCAGGGTATCAGGTCCGGGCCTCGATTACGACCATTGCCTCCGGCGGATTTTGGGGGAAAGGTATCGGTCATGGGCTACGGAAGTTTGCCGGGGTGCCTGAGGTGCAATCGGATTTTATTTTTTCCTCGTTTGCCGAAGAAATGGGTTTCCTCGGGGTCTTGTTCTTTATACTGCTTTTCGGGGTCTTTGCGGCCCGGGGTTACCGGGCGGCTATGCGGGCGGAAGGAACCTACCGCCGGCTTTTGGCTTTCGGGCTGGTTACCATGATCGTGGCCCAGGCGCTCTTAAATATTGCGGTGGTCTCCGGCTCTATTCCGGCCACCGGGGTCCCGCTGCCCTTCTTCTCTGCAGGAGGCTCATCCCTGGTAACGACCCTCATCGGGTCAGGGATCATCGTCAATATTTCCCGATCCCGGGAAATTCCGACGGCCTTTGGCCCTTCGACCAAATACACCGCCCAACCGGAGGGCTGGTATGCTTTCGGTCCCGAGATGTCCCATGGTCGATGACAATATTTTTACCGAAGATATACTATCCCCTGATTTCTTATCCGATGATATAGAAGGTGTAGAAGATATAGAAACCGTAGCGGATGTATCCACCGGTGCTTCACCCCGGGCGAGGGCCTTGGTCGAAAAAGGCCTCAAGTGGATTGTCATCGTTATCGTGGCGCTCATCAGCGGAGAATTGCTCTTGCTCTTGGTGGTTAATCCTGCGCTGCCCTTGTCCCGGGTGGAAGTACTGGGAATGCCGGAACTGGATACGGCGATGGTTCTGAAACAGGCGGGGATCACCCGAAGATCATCCTATGCCTCGGTGAACGCCCGGCTTGTGGAGTCGAGGTTAGCCGCGCTCTCGATGGTAGCTTCCGTCCAGGTGATTAAGCGGTTCCCTAATACGATACGGATAGTCCTGGAAGGCCGTAAAGCGGTGGGCTTGTTCTTCGCGATGATACCGGGCATGGAAGGAACCGTGCAGCCGGTTTACTTTGACCACCGGGGAGTGGTCTTTCAGATTGGCTCTGAGGCTGCGGATACTGCCGCCGTCCCCGCCATACCGGTTATATCCGGGCTGTTCACTGAGCCGCCCTACCTGGGGATGCAGCTTCCGCTCATGGCCCAGGTGCTCGTGAGGGATCTCGCGGCGATACAGGCGAATGCTCCGGAACTATTGGCGGCTATTTCGGAGATAGTGGTACACTGGAAGACCTTTGACAGATATGAAGTAATCCTCTATCCTGTCCATAATCCGGTGCGGATTCGCTTGGGATCCGTATTAAATGAGCATATGCTTCGCTATGTGCTGTTGGTGGTAGACGTGTGCGTTTCAAAACGCCTCAAGGTTGAGGAGATCGATTTTAGGACCGGTACGGCATCCTATACGCTAAAGGAGGTACCTTCTGGCTCATGACGGATTAGTGGTCGGCCTTGATATAGGCACGACTAAGGTCTGCGCCGTGATTGGCGAGCGTAATGAACATGGGAATCTCGAAATTACCGGTGTAGGGGTGTGTCCGTCCACAGGACTGCGGAAAGGAGTGGTGGTTAATATTGAAGCTACCCTGCGCTCGGTGGCTGCGGCAATTGAGGCTGCGGAAATGATGAGCGGACGGGAAGTAGAGGTGTGCTGGACCGGTATCGGGGGCAACCATATCGACGGGATCAATTCCCGTGGGGTGGTGGCGGTTACGGGAAAAACCCGGGAAACCCGAGAGATTGGACCTGAGGATATCCACCGAGTATTGGAAGCGGCCCGGGCGGTGGTCATCCCCATGGATCGGCAGGTACTAGAGGTGATTCCCCAGAGCTATATCGTGGATGATCAGCGGGGAATCCGGGATCCCCTGGACATGATTGGGGTACGGCTCGAAGCGGAAGTGCATATCATCACCTGTTCGGTTACCAGCGCCCAGAACCTCATAAAATGCGTGAACCGGGCGGGATTCATTGTGAATGATCTCATCCTCCATTCCTTGGCGGCAAGCAGATCCGTGCTGACCCTGGAGGAAAAAGAGATCGGGGTGGCCCTCCTTGACCTGGGGGGAGGGACCACGGATGTACTGGTGTATGCGGATGGCGCCCCCTATTCAAATATTACCATCCCTGCGGGGGGGGGCATGATTACCAGTGATATATCGAAGGTGAAGAATATTTCCTTTGAGACCGCAGAGCGGATAAAAATTGATACCGGATGCTGTTGGGAAGGCTTGTTTGAAGGGGATGATGATGTGATCGTGCCGGGGGTTGGGGGCAGACCCCCCATGCCTATACCGAAATCCCAGATCTTGGCGATCATCCGGCCTCGAATGGAAGAGATATTTAAGATGGTAAAGGAAAAGATGGATAAACTTTCCCTTTCAAGGCCCCTGGGCGGGGGCATTGTCTTGACCGGTGGGGGAGCGCAGCTCTTAGGGGCTGCGGAATTAGCTTCCTATATCTTTAAAATGCCGGTTCGAGTCGGAAGTCCTCTGCCTGTGGGAGGCTTGGTGGAAGAATACCGCAGTCCCATATACGCTACCGCGGTAGGTCTGGTGCTGGAAGGGGATGATCGAGAGCGACGAAACACCCCTGAGCGGGGAGGAGATCTGCACCTTCGGGAAAAAGGACGGGCATCTAAGATGCGTCAATTCATTGATTGGCTCAAAACCGAGTTTTTTTAGGGTGTGGGCACCTGCCCCTGGACGGGAGGGGATAATAAAGCTCATAATAAAGAGACAAATAAAAAATCGTGAGTACAAAATCATAAAGGCGATTTGGGAGGGATGGTATGAATTTTATGAACATTGAAGTCCATGATGAAAAATTAATGAATCCGAGTCCGGCGGTTATCAAGGTCATCGGTACGGGCGGCGGCGGTTCTAACGCGGTAAACCGCATGATTAGCTGCGGCTTACAGGGGGTGGAATTCATCGCTGTCAATACGGACGTACAGGATCTGAACAAATGCAAGGCCAATAAGAAGCTGCAGATCGGCGCTAAATTCACCGGGGGTCGGGGGGCCGGGGGAAAACCGGAGATCGGTGAAAAGGCGGCCAGTGACGACCAGGAGATGATTGCGGAGGTCCTCAAAGGGGCCAATATGGTCTTCGTAACCGCGGGCATGGGCGGGGGTACCGGGACCGGATCCGCGCCGGTTATCGCCCGGATCGCCAAGGAGTGCGGGGCCTTGACCGTGGGGGTGGTAACCAAGCCCTTTGACTTTGAGGGCCGTTTCAGGATGCGTCTTGCTGAGGCGGGGATTGTTAAGCTCCGGGAGGCGGTGGATACGCTCATCATCATTCCTAATCAACATCTGCTCAATATTGTGGAACGGCGGACCCCCATCACCGAGGCCTTTCTCAAGGCTGATGATGTGCTACGGCAGGGGGTACAGGGTATTTCGGACTTGGTAAACCAAACCGGCCTTATTAACATTGATTTCGCGGATGTAGAAGCCATCATTCAAGGCCAGGGAGATGCCCTTATGGGTATTGGCTACGGTACCGGGGATAACCGGGCTTCGGAAGCGGCTACCATGGCGGTGGACAATCCCCTCCTGGAAGACACCGCCATAGAAGGGGCCACCCGGATCCTGGTGAATGTTTCCGGGGGCGAGGATCTTTCCCTGGTTGAATTGCAGGAAGTGGTAAACCTTATCACCGCGAAGTCTGATCCAGAAGCGGTCATTATTGTGGGGTCAAGCCTGGACACCACCCTGGAGGATAGGTTGCGGGTAACGGTTATCGCTACGGGGTTTCAGTCTGAAACCGTAAAAGCGCCTCAGAAAGGACCTGTCCGGGAGACTGCCAAGCAACCGGAAAGTGATTTTATTGACATTCATGAATGGGAAAAGATCCGAGAGCGGACCAAGCGGACGGAATTTATATCCCCGCGGACGAGCAGCTATCCTGAGGATGATCTGGAGGTTCCCACGGTAATCCGCGATCGGAAGTACAGCCTGCATCGGGATGCTTCCGTATCAGGCGGGGGCAGGGAAGCCTAGGGGTGGTATATCAGCAGGATATGGTGGAACAGTACTATTCCCGGTTGGTCACCTTGGAACACCGGGCGTTGCTCACCGCGCAAACCTACCGGGGAGAGATCCGTCTGTTTCTTGCCTGGCTTACCGAAACGCAGGTAGGTCTTGAGACTGCTGATACCCCGGACCTGGTTCGGTATCTGGAAGCGCGCCGTACCCGGAACCGCATCAATTCCCGGACTGCGGCTAAAGTGATAGCCGCGCTCCGTTCTTTTTTTCGCTTTACCATAGACGCCCATATCAGGACCGATAACCCCGCGAAGATCCTCGAATCTCCCCGAAAGGGGATCCGGCTGCCTGCGGTGCTTACCCGGGAATCGGTGGATCACCTTTTGGGACTGATTGATACGAGTACTCCCAGGGGATTACGGAACCGGGCGCTCTACGAACTTATCTATTCCGCGGGCTTACGGGTTTCAGAGGCGGTTTCGCTGAATGTGCGGGATATTATGTTTTCCGAAGGGCTTATTACGGTCCGAGGGAAGGGAAACAAGGAACGGTTCGCGATTTTTGGCGATGAAGCCGCATCCTGGCTAAAACGGTACCTGGCGGAAGCCCGGCCGCGGCTTGCCGGTTCCAAGCATAGTTCCGCCCTGTTTATCAGTCGGTTCGGCAGGCGGCTTTCCCGAAAAGGGATGTGGAAGACCTATGCCCAGATCGCTGCCCAGGCGGGAATGAATTCCAAGCTCCATACCCTGCGGCATACCTTTGCCTCCGCACTCTTGGCCGGCGGAGCGGATCTTCGGTCGGTGCAGGAACTCTTAGGCCATGCGGATTTGACCAGCACGCAAATCTATACCCATGTGGATGGATCCCTGCTTCGGGAACAGTACCGGCGCTATATGCCGCAGCTCTGGGCGCAGAGCCGGTATCAAACCAATCCTGAACGTACGCTATGAGGTGTATCCCATGAACATTAAAAAAGATATGGTCATCGGTATCGTGGTGATTCTGGTAATCGGGGGTCTGGTGTTTGGTATTCAGCTATACCGGAAGTACCGGTTCCGGGATACCCTGGCGACCCGGATTGCCGAATTGAGTCCTCGGGGGGGCGGGCCGCCCACGTCTATCCAAGGGTTACGGGAGGCTATAGCCCTCTATGAGGCGAAGATTGAGCGGCATGTGCAGGATGCGGCCCGGACCGGGGTGTACTGGAAGATTCTGGCCACCCGGTTACAGGATCGGGGGTTGCATACGGAGGCCCTGGACGCGCTGGAACGGGCTATTTACTACACCCCTACGGATCCCACCGTGCATTACCTGCGGGGACTTTCCGCGGGGATTGTGGCCAATGCTTCCTACGGCAGCCCGGAGACCGGCGGCGGTTCAGGGGGGGGAGCGATGCAGGGGCAGCGCTATTTTGAGCTTGCGGAAGCGGCGTACCTGAGGGCCATTGAGCTGGACGCTGAGTATGCCCGGCCCCGGTATGGCCTGGGGGTCTTATATGTGTTTGAACTGGATCGTCCTGAAGCGGCCATTCCCCACCTGGAACGGTACTTGGAACTGGCAAAAAACGAGGTGGATGGGATGTTTATCCTGGCCCGGGCCTACTATATGACCGGGCAGTATGCAGGGGCAGTGGCGCTCTATGACCGGATCCTCTCGATTACCAAGGATCCCAAGAAGCGGGCGGATGCGGAAGCGAACAAACAAGTGGTGTCAGGGTTGCTCTATGGCTGATCGGGGTTTAGTGGATTTGATCATAGGACGCATTCCCCGACTCTCCCCGAGTTCCCGGGTACGGCTCTGTATCCGCTGTACCCAGGAAGCTGATTTAGCGGGGCTTTCAAAAAGCGATTGGGAAGCGGTGGTAGGCCATGCTTGGGATCAGCGGTTGGATCTCGATGCTTTGCGGTCCCAGGCGGAACAGGACGCGGCGGTAGCCCGGATGCGGGGTATCCGCTATGTTTCCTATGTGAGTTCCCAGTATCCGCCCCTCTTGCGGGAGATCTACGATCCTCCGGCGATCCTGTTTTATCACGGAGCGCTTCCCAATCCTGAACTGCCCATAGTCGGCATCGTAGGAACCAGGCATCCCACTGCCCCTGCTTTGACCCAGGCATACGATATGGCCAAGACCCTGGCTCAGGCGGGGATTCCGGTGATTGCAGGGCTTGCCCTGGGCATTGATGCCATGGCCCATCGGGGGAACCGGGATGGCGGCGCTCCCACCATAGCGGTACTGGGTTCCGGCCTGGATGAGGTGTACCCTGCGGGAAACCGGAGCCTCGCCCGGGGTATCATCGAACAGGGTGGGGTATTGCTCAGTGAATATCCGCCGGGTACTGCCCCGCGGAAATGGCATTTCCCTGCCCGAAACCGGATCATCTCCGCCCTTGCCCGAGGGACCGTGATTGTAGAGGCCCCGGAATCCTCCGGCGCGCTTATCACCGCCCGCTTTGCCCTGGAGCAGGGCCGAGACCTCTGGGTGGGTTCCGCAGGAATCGCCTCCCCCCGGGGAGCGGGAACCCGCAGGCTCGCGGCGGAAGGGGCAGCGGTCATCTCCACCGCGGCGGAGATCCTCCAGGAATGGGGTATTACCCCTCAAAAAACAACGGAAGCAGCTCCGCTCGAAGGGGAATTCAGCGTTTCCGCATGGGCCGCTTCTCTGGCCCATACCTTACATATTGAATACGAGGATCGGTGAGGACGCGATGACTGCAGAAAACAGCGAACCGATGCACTCCCCCGGGGAGAAGCGACGCGGAAAACAGGCCCTGGGAGCGAAGCGCCCTATCGCTGATACCAGCGTAAGCGATACGGATACGGATACGGATACCGATAAAAAAGATACCATTGTGTATGATGAACCGGTAAAAAAGCATCCGAAAAAAAAAGCGCAAAAAGAGAAGAAAAAAATCCTCGTGATTGTGGAATCCCCGGCCAAGGCAAAGACCATTGAAAAGTATTTGGGCGCATCCTATACAGTGAAAGCCTCTATGGGGCATCTCATCGACCTCCCCAAATCCCGGTTAGCCATTGATGTGGCCCATAATTTTGAGCCTGAATACATCACGGTCCGGGGAAGAGCGAAAATCCTTAAGGAACTCCAGGGGGATGCCAAGAAAGCGGATACGGTGCTCCTGGCCAGTGATAATGACCGGGAAGGGGAGGCCATCGCGTGGCACCTGCACAACGCCTTCACCGCGAAAGTGGATACGGTTCCCATTCGGCGGATTGCCTTCAATGAAATTACCCCGGTGGCGATTAAGGATGCGGTGGCCCATCCCGGTTCAATTGACGAGGCCAAGGTAAACGCCCAGAAAGCCCGGCGCGTACTGGACCGGCTGGTGGGGTATAACCTTTCCCCACTGCTCTGGAAGAAGGTAAAAAACGGGCTTTCCGCAGGACGGGTACAGTCCGTGGCGCTGCGGCTCATCTGTGAGCGGGAAAAGGAGATTGAGGCCTTTATCCCCGAAGAATACTGGACCCTGGAAGCGGATTTCATGGTAGAGAAGCTCCTATGCACCGCACAACTGGCCCTATGGCAGGGGAATAAGCCGGAATTGAAAAACGAAGCTGCGGTTAAGGCGATTCTCGACCAGATCGCGGGGAAGGAGTGCGTGGTTGCCGCTATTCGGGAGACCGACAAGACCGTGAAGCCCAAGCCCCCCTTTACCACCTCCCAACTGCAGCAGACCGCGGCGAACCGTCTGGGGTTTACCAGTAAGAAGACCATGCAGGTGGCCCAGCATCTCTATGAAGGGGTGAACATCGGTGTTTCCCGGGTGGGGCTTATCACCTATATGCGTACCGACTCGGTGCGGATCTCCCAGGTCGCCTTGGAGGAGGTCCGTTCTTGGATCCAGGAACAGTACCCAGCGGAGCTTCCTGCGGAAGCCGTTGAATACACCCTGGGAAAGAAGGCCCAAGATGCCCATGAAGCTATCAGGCCCACCTATGTACGCTATACCCCGGATGCGGTGCGGGAGTACCTCTCCCGGGATCAGCTGAGGCTCTACACGATCATTTGGGAGCGGTTCGTGTCAAGCCAGATGAAGGCGGCTAAGACCAGAACCGTGAGTACGGATATTCAGGCGGGAATGGGCATCTTCAGGATCGCCGGGACCAAGATCATTGAAAAGGGATTTTATACGGTGCTGAAACTCCTCGCCTCAAAGGAAGAACGGGGGTTGGGGTACCCTTCCCTTACCGTGGGGGACCGGGTGTTGATCGATGCCTTCTATCCTGAACAGCACTTTACCCAGGGACCGGCCCGGTACACGGATGCCTCCATGGTGAAGACCCTGGAAGAAAAGGGCATCGGACGGCCATCCACCTATGCGCCCACCATTTCGGTGCTGCTGGATCGGTACTATGTAACCCGGTCGAACAAGCAGCTCGTCCCCACGGTCTTGGGGAGGCTCATCTGCGATATGCTGGTGGAATATTTCCCCGGGGTGGTGAATACGGACTTCACTGCGGCGATGGAAAACAAGCTCGACGCGGTGGAGGAACAGCAGCTCCGCTGGCCCGATATGATCCGGGAATTTTACGATCCCTTCAAGGACCAGGTTGAGGAGGTGGGGAAGACCCTCGAATCCTTCAAAGGCATCCTAGACGAAGCCACCGATGAGGTGTGTGCGGTCTGCGGGAGGCCTATGGTGAAGAAGCTGGGCCGTTTCGGGTTTTTCCTCGCCTGTACGGGGTTTCCGGAATGTCGGCACACCAAGTCCGTACCCCTGGGGAAGTGTCCCCGCTGCGGCGGTGCTATTGTGGCCCGGCGGACCAAGAAGCGGGGTAAGGAATTCTATGGGTGTACGAACTATCCTGAGTGCGACTTCATCAGTCACTTCAAGCCGATAAATCAGAACTGTCCCAAATGCGGACAGTTCATGGTGGAAAAATACGACAAGAAGAACGGCTTCCACAAGGCCTGTATTAACCCGACCTGTGATTATCTTCATTCCAATGATGATCCTGCAAATGAGGATCATTCAACCGGTGATCCTAGCGATGAGCTGGTCCGTGAGGATGCGGCGGAAGCGGATGGAGCGGCGCATGTCGAATAAGCGGCTCCCGGATAGACCGCCGCTCCCTCCGCTCATGGAGCGCTACCTGGCCTATCTCGGTGCGGTGCGAGGCATGGCGGTACGGACCCTGGCGGCATACCGGGAGGATCTAGCCTGGTTTGCCGCCTCGTGCAGGCATGCGGGGATCGCCGCCGAAGCTGCGGCATCC
Source organism: Treponema sp. (assembly GCA_031274565.1). Lineage (GTDB taxonomy): Bacteria > Spirochaetota > Spirochaetia > Treponematales > Breznakiellaceae > JAIRLU01. The sequence goes on along the minus strand of JAISPY010000240.1, from coordinate 11,320 downwards.
TCGGAAATTCAGCGGTTCATCGTAGATTTAAGCGCCCAGGATAGGGCCGCGGTGAGTGTAAACCGAGCGCTCTCTTCGGTTCGGGGCTTGTACCGATGGCTGGTCCGGTTTGGGTATCGGAAGGATGATCCTGCGGGATCCCTCCAGCAGCTCAAAACACCGAGACCCTTGCCGGTCTTTCTCTGGGTGGAGGAGATGGCCGCTTTTGCGGCGCTCCCTGAGCAGATCCCTATCCTGTGGCCCCTGCGGGATACGGCGCTGATCTTAACCCTGTATTCCGGGGGGCTGCGGATTTCGGAAGCGGTTTCCCTTTCCCTGGGCCAGCTCGCGGGGGACCTGAGCGGAGCCCGGGTTATTGGTAAGGGGGATAAGGAACGGTACGTGTTTTTTTCCCCGGAAGCGATGAAAGCCCTGGAAGCGTATCTAGCTGTACGGAACGAACGGATCGGTCCGGGAACTCCTACGGATCGGCTTTTCATCAACCAGCGGGGGAAGCGTATATCCGTGAGCGGGGTGAGGTGGATCTTCAGCCGCTATGTCGAGCATGCAGGATTACAGAAGCACCTGCATCCCCATGCGCTGCGGCATAGCTTTGCGGCTCATCTGGTGAATGCGGGGTGTGATGTCCGGGTGGTGCAGACCCTCTTAGGCCATAAGAGTATCGCCACTACCCAGCGGTATACCCATGTGAATATGGAGCGATTAAAAGCGGTCTATGCCAAGGCCCATCCTCATGGGGGTAAAGACACCCATACTGAAGGAAAAGGAACATAATGAAGGATACGAACAAGATTCGAAGCACCACGGTACTGGCAGTACGGAGGAACGGCAAGGTGGCTATGGCCGGAGACGGACAGGTTACCATGGGCGAAACGGTGATGAAAAACAACGCCCGCAAGGTACGGCGGCTCATGGACGGCAAGGTACTCTGTGGTTTTGCCGGGGCTACGGCGGATGCGTTTACCCTCTTTGACCGTTTCGAGACTAAACTCAAGGAATATTCCGGGGATCTTGCCCGGGCCGCAGTGGAACTCGCCAAGGACTGGCGTACCGACCGGTCTCTGCGGCGGCTTGAGGCGCTCCTCTTAGTGGCAGACCTCAGCAAGACCCTGCTTATATCAGGTACGGGGGATGTGATTGAGCCTGCGGATGATGCCCTGGCCATAGGGTCCGGAGGCAACTACGCCTATGCGGCGGCCCTGGCTATTTGGAAGGCAGTTCCTTTTCCGCCGCGGAGATCGCTGAAAAGAGTCTTGCCATTGCGGGAACGATCTGTATCTATACCAATGGACACATTACCCTAGAGGAGTTAGTGTAATGAGGAGTAACATATGAGCAATCACACTACCGGTACCAAAAATGACCTGTATGTCAAGAAAGGTATTGAAAAAAATCTGGACCGGCTTACCCCCCGGGAGATTGTCGCGGAATTGGATAAATATATCGTGGGGCAGAAGAAGGCCAAGCGGGCGGTGGCGGTGGCATTACGGAACCGGATCCGAAGGCTTAAACTGGAAAGCGATATGCGTGAAGATATTGCCCCCAAGAACATACTGATGATAGGTCCCACCGGGGTCGGTAAGACCGAGATTGCCCGGCGACTTGCTAAACTGGCAGGTTCCCCTTTTATCAAGGTGGAAGCGACTAAGTACACCGAGGTGGGCTATGTAGGCCGGGATGTGGAATCCATGATCCGAGACCTCATGGCCGCAGGGATTCAGATGGTGAAACAGGAGATGCAGGAGTCGGTTACCGTAGAAGCGGAAAAGCGGGCTGAAGAAGCGCTGCTGGATCTGCTCCTGCCGGGGAGCGGTAAAAAACGTAAGGAGTCTAAGCCCCAGGTTCAGCCGGTGGTCCGACCCATGGGAACCTTTTCTATTAATCCCGATACGAATGGCCGATCCGGGCCTTCCCTCATGGGCGCGGCCATTCAGGTGGGGATTCCGCCACTCTTTCGAAAAACCCAAGAGGACACCGGGTCTATCCCGGAAGATGCCGAGGACCAAGATGCGAAGGACGGGGCTGCGGAGGATCCGGTCCCCGAAGAAGCGACGGCGGGAAAGGATGCTTCCACCCGGGAAAAGTTTAGGACCATGCTCCGGGAAGGCAAGCTGGAGGAGCGGATCGTGGAGATTACCGTAACCCAGAACCCCCAGTTTCCGTCTTTTGAGATGATGGGCGGGGGGTTTGAGGACCTTGAGTCCAGTCTTTCGGGGATTGCGGGCTTTTTCGGTGGAGGCAAGAAGAAAAAGCTCCTCACCGTAAGCCGAGCGCGGGAGATTCTCAAGGCCGAGGAAGCGGAAAAACTCATCGACCGGGACCGGGTGAGCGATGAAGCCCGGCAGCGGGTGGAAGAGACCGGGATCGTCTTCATCGACGAGATCGACAAGATCGCCGTCAAGGGTGAACGGGGCGGGGGCGGTCCTGATGTATCCCGGGAAGGGGTCCAGCGGGATATCCTGCCCATTGTGGAAGGGTCCACGGTGAATACCAAGTGGGGGCCGGTTAATACGGATCACATCCTCTTTGTGGCGGCAGGGGCTTTCAATGTCAGTAAGCCTGCTGATCTGATTCCCGAGTTGCAGGGCCGCTTTCCCCTGCGGGTGGAACTGGATTCCCTGGGAAAGGAGGATTTCCTGCGGATCTTGACCGAACCCAAGAACGCCTTGACCAAACAGTACACGGATCTCTTGGCCACCGAACAGGTGGACATTGATTTTACCCCTGATGCGGTGGAACGCCTTGCGGCCCTCGCAGCGGAGGTCAATTCCCGGCTGGAAAACATCGGCGCCCGGCGGCTCCATACTATCATGGAAGCTCTCTTGGAGGAACTCTCCTTTGAGGCCCCGGATATTGCGCCAACGAAGATATCCATTACCGAAGCCTATGTCAACGACAAGCTCACCGATTTGGTGATGGACCATGATTTAGGCCGGTATATTTTGTGATCCGGGAACCCGAGGGGGATTGGGGGAAAGGGAACCATACATGATGCTACTAACGTTTATACAAAATCTGCCGATGATATACAGGGAGGTTAGGAATGGGTATGGAAAACAATTTTTCTCGAACCATAGACTTAGTACACCGCGCCATGGACGTGAGCCTGCTCAGACGGGAGGTGCTGGCTAATAATCTCGCGAATGCCACGGTTCCCGGGTTCAAACGCTCGGAGGTGAGCTTTGAAAGTGAGCTGAAACGGGCGCTGGATACGGAAACGCGACAGCCCGGTCTCAAATTGACCCAAACCGATCCCCGGCATATCAGTAATTGGCAGAAACGGGATTACCGGGAGGTGCAGCCCCGGCGGGTGCTTGATTATGTGAGCGCCTCTAAAAACGATGGCAACAACGTGGATCCGGAGCAGGAGATGATGCGGGTCTTAGAGAACCAGCTCTTATATACGCTCTTGGCCCAGGGGGAAACCTTTGAGTTCAGTCAAATTAACACGGTATTAAGGTAAGGTACCTATGGGAATTTTTAATGCGATCAATATAGCCGCCACGGGAATGAGCGCGCAACGGCTGCGCTCGGATGTGATTGCCGATAATATCGCCAATGCCTCCACCACCCGTACTGCGGAAGGGGGACCCTACCGGAGGAGCCGGGTCATCTTGCGGCCCAAGACCGAGGGACCCTACTGGCGTTCCCCCTTCCTGCCGGATATGCTGGATACAGGTCCAGGTCAAGGGGTGCGTGTGGTAGAGATACAAAAAGATCGGGCCACTAAAAACCGGCTGGTCTATGATCCGACCCATCCAGACGCCATTACCTCCGGTCCCCAGGAAGGGTATGTGGAGATGCCCAACGTCGATATAGTTACCGAAATGGTGGATATGATCGCCGCTTCCCGGGCTTATGAGGCGAATGCGTCTATCATTGATGGCTCTAAAGCCATGTTTCAGCGGGCTTTGGACATCGGGGGCAGGTAATAGATGAGCATTGGATTGCCCCAATTGAGCGCGGTTGAACGGATTCCGCTGCAGGTGACCCATCCTAAGCACTTGGTCCCTGTACAGGAGGCCCGGGGGGAGGCGCTTTCAGAGTTGGGCGTGCAGGTGGGTGCAGAATCGGTGCTGCGTTCCGGAAGTTTTGAGGATACCATGCTTCGCGCCTTGGATCAGGTTTCAGGGGATCAGCAGCGGGCAAGTAATCTGATACAGATGGCGGTTACAGAACCCGGTTCGGTGGATGTGCATGATATTACGATTGCCCAGGCAAAGGCCAGCATGTCGTTGAATATTTCCAGGACCGTGTTGAACCGTTTGGTCCAGAGCTGGAAAGACCTTATTAATACGAGATAAGAAGGCGTGAAGCGGCCGGCTCAAGGAGAAGGCGCTGTGGCGCGGTATGCACAACCGATACAATAAAAAAATGCTGGGGGGGATATGGGTGCGTGGATCACGAAAGTAGTAGGACAAATACAGAAACTATGGGGTAAGTGGTCATTATTACAGAAACTCATACTGGTAGGGATTGGTGTGGGAGTCATTGCCGGGATCATTGCTCTGTTTTCTGTATCTGCCGCGCCTACTCTGGTCCCGGTCATTGATGCCCCGGTGCTGGATGAGGGTGCCCGGAACCGAATCCTGACCCGGATTAACGCGGAAGGAGTTAAAACCTCCGTATCCTCCACGGGGGTCATCATGGTTGCCGATGACCCCACGGCCCGGCGGATGCGGGCCATTCTTATCCGGGAAGACCTCATCCCCGCAGGGACAAGCCCGTGGGAACTCTTTGATCGGGAACGGTGGACCATCACCGATTTTGAGCGCAATGTGAATCTTCAACGGGCCATTACCCAAATGGTGAGCGATCATATACGGGCCTTAGATGATGTGGATAACGCCAATGTTACCCTGGTGATGCCTGAACAGGCGCTGTTTGCTTCGGAGCAGAATCCGGTAACCGCCAGCGTAATCATCACCCCCCGGCCAGGGAGTGATATTACCCAGAACCGTAAAAAGATCGAGGGGATACAGAAGCTCCTCAAATTTGCCGTAGCAGGGCTTCAGGATGATACCATCGTTATCACCGATCAAAACGGGTTCGTGCTGAATGATTTTACCGGCATGGCCGACGCGGATCGGCTTACCCTCATTGAGCGGGGAAACAAGATGATCCGGACCCTGGAAGCCCAGTACCGGGCGGTGATCCTTAAATCCCTCCAGGACACCTTTACTTCCGATCGGGTCCGGGACCTCAACATTAAGATCGAAATGGATCTGTCCAAAAAGGCCATCAATACCGAAGAATATTTCCCCGTTACCATCAAGGAGCGGACGCCCGGATCTTCCTATGATGATTCTCAGATCGTCCCGTCGGTTACCCGGTCTAAGACCACCTCGAGTACCACCTGGAAGGGTACCGGGTTCACCCCGGAAGGTCCTGCAGGGGTGGAAGGTCAGACCCCCCCGGCGTTCCGGGATATGTCGGACATCTATGGAGAAGTTACCCAGGAAACCCTGGTGGATAATGAGGAAATCAATAAACGTTCTATCCAGGAAGAGCGAAGCCCCGGTATAGATCGGGTTACGGTGTCGGTTAATATTGATGGAATCTGGCAAATTAAGTATGACGAGAAAGGTAAACCGGTGATGCTTCCGGACGGTTCCATTGAACGGACCTATACCCCTATAGCAGCGGAGGACCTGCGGGCAACCCAAGCATTGATTCAGAATGCCATCGGGTATAACGCGGCTCGGGGAGACTCGGTAACGGTACACAATATCGGGTTCGATCGAACCAAACAATTTGCCGAGGAAAATAACGAGATCCTTAAACAGAAGCAATTCCAAGCGATCATCTTGATATCCCTGGGGGTCCTGGCCCTCCTGCTCATCGGATTTATCGTATTCCGAACCATTGCCCGACGGCTCGAGCGGAAACGGATACGGGAAGAGGCCGAACGGACGAAACGGGAACAAGAACTGCGGGATAGTGCGTTAATGGAAGCGGAACGGGAAGGGGGAGAACTCCCCATGTCCAGCGAAGAACGAGCCCGTATGGATTTGCATGGAAGTGTTGCCGAGGTAGCTAAGAACCACCCTGAGGATGTGGCGCAGCTCATAAGAACCTGGCTTTTGGAGGAATAAGGTAATGGCAAAATCATCGGGTTCCGATGGAGCCGCGGGTAAAAAAAGAGGCTCGAAAGATATGAATGGCAGACAGAAGGCTGCTATTTTCTTGGTGTCCATAGGCGCCGAAGTATCCTCGGAGATATTTAAGTACCTGCGGGAAGATGAAATTGAAACCCTTACCTTTGAGATTGCCCGGCTTGAAACCGTAGAGTCTGAACAGAAAGACGCTATCTTGCAGGAGTTTCAGGAACTCATGATGGCAAATCAGTTTATCACCACCGGTGGGATTGATTATGCCCGGGAACTCTTGGAAAAAGCCCTGGGAAATCAGAAGGCAGTGGATATCATTAACCGGCTTACCTCGAGTTTACAGGTGCGGCCTTTTGATTTCATACGCCGTACCGATCCGGCCCATCTGCTTAACTTCATTCAGCAGGAGCACCCCCAGACCATCGCCCTTATCGTAGCGTATTTGGAACCGAATAAGGCGTCGGTGATAATCCAAAATCTGCCCCATGAGATGCAAAGCGATGTGGCCCGCCGCATCGCCACGATGGATCGGACCAGTCCTGAGGTGCTCCGGGAGGTAGAACGGGTTCTGGAAAAGAAACTCTCCACCTTGTCCAGCGAAGACTACACCGCTGCAGGGGGCGTTGAAAGCATCGTGGAGATCCTCAACTTGGTGGATAGGACCTCGGAGAAACAGATCATCGAAGCCTTGGAAGCGGATGATCCGGAACTGGCCGAAGAGATCAAGAAGCGGATGTTCGTGTTTGAAGATATTGTCATGATCGACGATAAATCCATTCAGAAGATTCTGCGGGAAGTGGATTCCGGAGAGCTGGCTAAGGCATTGAAGTCCGTGGATGCGGAGGTGCAGGATAAGATCTTCCGGAACATGAGTAAGCGCGCTGCGGGGATGCTCAAGGAAGACATGGAATATATGGGGCCGGTTCGCTTAAAGGACGTGGAAGAGGCGCAGCAAAAGATCGTGGCGATTATCCGGCGCCTGGAAGACAGCGGTGAAATTGTCATCGCCCGTTCCGGGGAAGACGAACTGGTGGTCTAGGGGTAGGGCATGACAAAAGCAGTTTTTAGACCCGATGAGATTATTATCAATGATACCAGGATGATGATTGAAGCTCCCAGTGCCTCGGTAGAAGTCCTTACGCAAGAAGCGGATCCACTAGAAGTCCCAGAGCTGGAGCAGTACGATGGTCCTACCGTAGAAGATATCCGGCGGGAAGCGGAACTGTTCAAAAGTCAGTGGATCGCGGAACGAGACGCCATGGTGCTCTCCGCCCGGGTAGAGGCAGACCGGATCATTAAAGAAGCCGAGGAAACCGCGGCCCAGACCGTCGAGGCGGAGAAGGCACAGCTCCAGACCCTGCAAAAGGACGCGAAAGCGTCGGCTGAACGGATGCTCGCCGAAGGTCGACGGCGGTCCCAGGATATGGAGACCGCCGCACAGAAGGCTATTGAGACCCACAGGCAGGAAGCGGAAGAGCAGGGATTGCTCTTAGGCCGGGAAGCGGGGTTTAAGGAGGGCAAGGCTGAGGTCGATAGGCTTATTCAAAGAACCCAGGTGGTCCTTGAGCGGGCCCAGGATAAACGCGCTGCAATTCTTGCTGAAACGGAACAGCAAATCGTGGATTTAGTGCTGCTCATAGCCCGGAAGGTGGTCAAGGTTATTTCCGAGCAAACCCAAGCGGTGGTCATCGCCAATGTACAAGAAGCCCTGCGGAAGGTGAAGGCCCGAGGGGATGTCATCATCCGGGTAAATACGGCGGATCTCCAGTTGACCACCGAACACACCAAGGAATTCATTCAGACCTTGGAAGGGGGGCACACGATTCAGGTGCAGGAAGATTCTTCGGTTGATCCTGGGGGCTGTATCATCGAGACTGATTTTGGCGACATTGATGCCCGGATCGCGAGTCAGCTTGCAGAATTAGAAACCAAGATTATGGAAATAACCCCCGTCACCATAAACCCTAAACCAATTGCGCAGCCGGGGAAGGCTGGGATCTAGGGTCCATGGAAACCCTTATCGCCAAATACCGGGAAGTCGCTGAACGGGTCGATACCATTAAATACGTGGGCTATGTTTCCCGGGTGCAGGGTTTTCTCATTGAAAGCCAGGGACCGGTGGCGGTCATTGGGGAGCTGTGCCGTATTGAAGCGCCCAAGGGTCCAGGGGTGATCCTGGCGGAAGTAGTGGGGCTTCGGAATGAGACGGTCCAACTCATGGCATATCAGGAAACCGACGGGATTGAAGTGGGAAACCGGGTAGTTGCCTCGGGCAGTAATCTTGAAGTGCCGGTTTCCCCCGCCTTATTGGGCCGGGTTTTGGACTGCCAGGGTAAACCCAGCGACGGTAAGGGGGGGGTTAGGGCGGAACGGTATTACCCGGCTTTAGCGCAAGCGCCGGATCCCCTCAAACGGAAACGGGTAACCGAACGGATCTGTACGGGGGTACGGGCCATCGACGGGGTTTTGGCAGTGGGCCGAGGTCAGCGGCTCGGTATCTTTGCCGGGTCCGGGGTGGGAAAATCAACCCTGCTGGGGATGATCGCTCGGAATACCACTGCGGACATAAACGTGGTGGCCCTCATCGGTGAACGGGGACGGGAGGTAAACGACTTCATCGAAAACGATCTGGGTCCCCAAGGTTTTGCCCGGAGCGTCCTCGTGGTGAGTCCCTCTAATGCCCCTCCCCTCGCCCGCCTGCGGGGGGCCTATGTAGCCACTGCGGTGGCGGAATACTTCCGGGATCAGGGACAGGATGTGATGCTCCTCTTTGATTCGGTTACCCGTTTTGCCCGGGCCCAGCGGGAAATAGGGCTCGCCATAGGGGAACCTCCGGCGACCCGGGGCTATACCCCCAGTATGTTTGATCAGATGCCTAAGCTCCTGGAGCGCTGCGGTACTTCCGAGAAGGGAACCATCACCGGATTCTATACGGTCTTGGTAGACGGGGATGATATGGATGAACCGGTAGCCGATACGGTGCGAGGCATCCTGGACGGGCATATTGTCCTTTCCCGGTCCCTTGCCCAGGCGTATCATTACCCTGCTATTGACGTGCTGGCCAGTGTTTCCAGGCTCGCGCCGGTGGTTTCAGGTCCCCTTACGAATAAGGCGGCGGGGGCGGTGAGACGGCTCATGGCGGTTTATGCGGAAAACCGGGACCTCATCAATGTAGGGGCCTATCATACCGGTTCCAATCCGGCGATTGATGAAGCGATTATGAAACACGGGGCTATCGAAGAATTTCTCATCCAGGGGGTCGATGAGAAATCAACGATTGAGGAGACGCTGAAGATGATGGCGGGGATTTCCGGCGGTACGATACCCGAAGCAGAGCTGTAGGCGGTTTTTAGGTATGCGACGGTTTCACTTTGGACTTGAGAAGGTTTTGGTACTGCGGAAATACCGGGAGCAGGAGTTGGAGATTGAACTGGGCAGGGCGATTGGGGCTTTGACGCGGATTGAACAGCAAATTCGGGATCTTGCGGTGGAACGGGTGCGGATTGGGGATGAGCATGGTCGTTCCGTCCGGGATGCTGCGGAGATGCGTGCCTTTGATCGGTACGTGCAACGGCTTGAGTTTACGAGAAAGCGCCTCCTGGAGGATGCTGCCCAGGCAGAACGCGCGGTCGAGGAGGCCCGGGAGGCCTATCTTGGGGCATCCCGGGATCGTAAGGTCCTGGATAAGGTCCAGGAACATCAAGCAACGGAATACCGGCGCTTCCAACTCGCGGAGGAAACTAAAATCCTAGACGAGGTGGGGAGTTCCCTGGTACAGCGGAGAAACCGCTCTTCATAAGAGTTGTTTCTTGTTCCATTCCGGCAGGAGGGATTCCGGTCCGTGCACCAGGGCCTGTACCAGGGCCTGACTGCAAGAGTCCAGGACTCGATGCAACAACGACCTTTCATCCGCACTGAAGTCCGAAAGTACCCAGCCCGCTACATCATCATGGGCGGGTCGGCCGATCCCTAAGCGTAAGCGCCAGAAATCCAGAGAGGTGAAATTGGCCTTCATGGAACGAAGCCCGTTATGCCCCCCCATTCCTCCGGAAAACTTAAATGCCGCGGTTCCCAAGGGCAGTTCCAGTTCATCATGAACCACCAGGATCCGCTCTAGGGGAATCTTGAAGAAAAAAGCCGCTGCATACACCGCATCCCCTGAGCGGTTCATATAGGTCTCAGGCAAAAGTAGGTGTATCTTATCGGGAATGGGCCGTTCCGGGGGAGGTGCCGGCAGCATGCTTCCTTCTATGGTTGTATACAGGCCCTTGTATTTTCTCTGCCACTGCAGGGAAGGGGCAAACGGAAGCGCTTCTGCCAGCAGCCGTCCGGCGTTGTGCCGGTTTTGTGTATAGTCCCTACCGGGGTTTCCTAAAAAAGCGACCAGTTCGATCCTGTTATGGCTCTCCATCTCTTTATTTTCCATAGGCCATAATAGACCGGATACCCGCTCTTTTGGTAGTACGATGCCCGAGCCGTACCTCCCCTTCAGGGGGAATGAGCTGCGTATCCAGTAAGGCTACGCGGACCGCTCGATAACCCATAACCGCCTTATCGTTGCATATAAACCCATTACGAATGAAAAGGGAGCGCGCGATGACACACCATAAGGACTACAAATTCCTGACCGGGACACTACATTTAACGGCTGGCTGGCGAATTTGACCAGTTATGTAACCGCCACAACCTCAAGCGGGGCGTTGACGCCCATACTGCGGACTGGCGTACCGCCTAGGTGAAGACCCTCAAGGCCTCATATCAGCGTGGACACAGAGGCAAAAAACGACGCATGCAAGGCGGTGGAGGTTTTTTGCACGATTACGAATCGTTCCGGCGGCGGCGCAAGCGCCTTTGTGGGGTTTTTCTCCGCCACATTTTGGCCCGCCGCAATGCTTCGCATTGCTTTATAGGCAGGCCAAAACGTCATTACAGCCGGAACGTTATGCGAAATGGTTTTCTGAAATTTCTTACAAATATTTTAAAAAAAGGCTATCAATAACAAGCGAAAATTTCACCCCTAGGACACCGAAATTCACAAGGGAAAATTTCACCCCCACCTGAGAAAGTTAAGCCGCCCTAGGGTTCACTCTACCGTCGGCATAGTAATTTTTCTCAATCAGGATTTTAACCACATCCGGGATATGGGTACCGGCCCCTTTTCTTGCCATCCCCTGAAACGTTACCGGCAAACAGTCTTGGTCCACTAAAAC